>CAZJMO010000012.1:0-8629 GCA_964547085.1 uncultured Fibrobacteraceae bacterium
ACCGAGCAAGCCGGCAACGCTGAGATTGCCGTGCAACGCCAACCGCCGTCCGTAGCGTTGCCGGATGGCGGCGGCGTCCATGCCGGCGGCCACCTGCAGCGGATCGAGCACCTGCAGACCGCACTCCACCAGGTCGTCGAGGATGGCGTAGAGCAGGTCGGCGACTTGGCGTTGTTCAGTAGGACAGGTCACGCGCCGGGAGTTGTCTCCATCGCCGGCGGCGCCGACGGCGTGGATCTGTCGTGCCGCCCCATGGCCAGCGGCACCGTGCAGCCGGATGTGCGGTCCATGGCTCACGCCCTGAAGGGCACCGGCTACAGCCTCGACCTCGACGTGGACAAGATCCGCGAGGTGGAGAGCCTGCTGGAGGAGGGGCTGTCGGACTATGTCTTCAATCCGGTCACGACGGCCGCCGACGCGCGGGTGGTGGGCTTCCCCATGCCCGGCGGCGCCATCGGGCCCAACGTGCTCATGATGAAGGAAGCGGGCATCCTCGGCCGTTACGGCGAGGTGCTGGCCGAATTCCCCGTCGTGGTGAAGGCGGGCGGGGCGTGGAGTAGCGTCACGCCGGGCAGTCAGCAGTACTGGCTGCAGGCCTTCAACAACGTGCTCTACGGTCGCTGGTCGAAGATCGACCAGGGCTACGGCAAGTCGGTGCTGGGCTATTTCGGCCGCACGCCGCTGACGCCGGATCCCCAGGTGGTGAGGTTGGCCCGCGAGCAACTCGACCTGGAGATCTTCGGCGGCAACCCTCTGGATGCGGCGCCCGACAGTCTGGATCTGGCCCGCGCGGCCCTGGCCGAACGACACCTGCCCTTTACGGAGGAGAATACCTTCCTGGTGGCTGCGGCCATCGTGCCGGGCAAGAACATGGAACTCAACGAGGGCATCCGCCTGCTTACCGGCAGGGCGAAGATCGTCCTGCCGTTGCGTTCGGCGGACGAACCGCCGGTCGCGACACCGGCGTCGGCGCCCGTGTTCAATAGCCGGGTCACCACCCAGTGCTCGGTGACCGAAGGCGGTGCCACCCGCACGTTCACCATCACCATCGACCCGCCGGCCGGCGCGACCGTTACGCAAGCCGCGCCTGCGACAGCGGCGGCGGTGACGTCGGCCCCCGTATGCGGCCATCTCACGCCTGTGTTCTCCCCCTTCGACGGCAAGACCGAATTGGTGGAAATCGCCGTCAAGGTGGGCGAGAGCGTCAGGGAGGGACAGGTTGTGGCGGCCGTGGAGGCCATGAAGTCCAAGCATGAGGTCACCGCTCCGGTGGGTGGGACCGTGCAGTCGGTGGATTGTGGTCTGGGCGACGACGTCGACTCGCAGCATCCCATCATCACCATCGGAGGTTGAGGGTATGGATGCCGTCACGACTCTGGCGCAAAGCTCCGGATTTGCGGGCCTGGGCTGGCAGAATCTGGTGATGTTCGGTGTGGGCGGTCTGCTCATCTACCTGGCCGTCACCCGGGAGTACGAGCCGTTGTTGCTCATCCCCATGGGGTTTGGAGCCATCCTGGCCAACCTGCCGATGTCGGGAATGGCGGCTTCCTACGCCGGCCAATCCGGCGGTCTGGGCCATCATCTGCTGCAAATGGTGTATGACGCCGGTATCCGCACCGAGTTCCTGCCGCCTGTGGTGTTCCTGGGGGTCGGGGCCCTCACGGATTTCCGACCCCTGCTGGGGCGTCCCATCACCTTCTTGCTGGGGGCCGCGGCGCAATTCGGAATCTTCATGGCCGCTCTCGGAGCCTTCTATCTGTTCGGCTTCAACCTGCAGGAAGCCGCAGCCATCGGCATCATCGGCGGCGCCGATGGGCCCACCTCCATCTTCCTGGCTTCCCAGCTGGCGCCGCATTTGCTGGGCGCCATCGCCGTGGCGGCCTACAGTTACATGGCGTTGGTTCCGGTGATCCAGCCGCCGATCATGAAGCTGCTCACCACCAAGGCCGAGCGTTGCCGGCCCGTCAGCAAGGTGCGGCCGGTGTCGACGGCCGCGGTGATCCTGTTTCCCATCGTGACGGCCATGGTGGCTATTCTGGCCGTGCCGTCGTGCGCGCCGCTGCTGGGTATGCTCATGTTCGGAAACCTGCTGCGCGAGTCGGGGGTGACCGATCGTCTGTTCAAGACGGCGGGTGGTCCGTTGATCAACATCGTCACCATCTTCCTGGGACTGGTCGTGGGGGCCACCATGGAGGGGGCCACGTTCCTGTTGCCGCGCACGCTGTTCGTGCTGGTGATCGGGGCGGTGGCGTTCTCGTTCTCCACCTTCGGCGGGGTGATGTTCGCCAAGCTGCTGAACGTGCTCTTGCCGAGGGATCGGCGCATCAATCCGTGCCTGGGGGCGGCCGGCGTGTCGGCGGTGCCCATGGCGGCGCGGGTGGTGCAGGCGGTGGTGAGCAAGGAAACCCGGGGGAAGGTCAATCCGCTCATGGCGGCCATGGGGCCCAATGTGGCCGGCGTGATCGGGTCGGCGGTGGCTGCGGGCGTCTTCTTGGCGCTGTTCGCGAAATAGCCACGGGACGGGCGGGCTCGATGCTGTCGGGAAGAGGGTTCTTTCTTTTCGAGTATGCAGCCAGGGCGTAGAATCCCACGGCAGGAGGATTCTATGCCCACGCGCTCCCAAGCCGCGTTGCTCGGCCTTGCCGCCGGTGACGCCGTCGGTACCGCCGTCGAGTTCCGTGCCCGGGGCTCGTTCACGCCCCTGACCGACATGGTCGGCGGCGGGCATTGGAATCTCGAGAAAGGCCAATGGACCGACGACACGTCCATGGCACTCTGCCTCGCCGCCAGTCTCCTGGAGACCCGCGCCTTCGACCCGACCGACCAGATGGACCGCTACTGCCGCTGGCGCGACCGCGGCTACTTCAGTTCCAACGGTCGCTGCTTCGACATCGGCGGCACGGTCGGTGACGCCCTGGATCGATACCAGCAGTCCGGCAACCCCTACGCCGGCTCCACCCACCCGCGCTCCGCCGGCAACGGGTCCATCATGCGCCTGGCCCCGATCCCCATCGCCTACCACCGCGACTGCGACCGGCTCCTGTACCACGCCGGCGAGAGTTCCCGCACCACCCACGCCTGCGAGGAAGCCGTCGAGAGCTGCCGCCTATTCGCCCTCCAGATCGGCCTCGCGCTGCAAGGTTGCCCGAAGGACGAGATCCTGACCGGCCACGGCTACGAGTCGACCGCGCCCATGGTGTCGGACATCGCCCGTGCGATTTATCTCGACCGCACCTACGACGACCTCGAGGGCAGCGGCTACGTCATCGAGTCCCTGGCCTCGGCCCTCTGGTGCTTCGCCAACACGGACACATTCGAGGCTGCCGTCCTCGCCGCCGCCAACATCGGCAACGACGCCGACACCACTGCCGCGGTCTGCGGTCAGATCGCCGGCGCGTTCTATGGGCTGGAGGGGATTCCGGGGCGGTGGCGAGAGGTGCTGACCATGGCGGACGAGATCGCCGCCATGGCCGAGCAGCTGTTTCACATGTTCGAGCGGGAGGCGTAGGCCGCGGGCCGGCCGACGTCCTACTTCACCATCACCATCGTCCGGCTCGCCGTGCCCGCCGCGGTCGTGACCCGATAGTGATAGACCCCGGATCCGGTGTCGGCACCGCTGTCGTCGCGCCCGTCCCAGCGGATCTTGTTGATGCCGACCTCGCCGACGCCATGGAACCCGGTGACCCGGCGGCCGCGCAGGTCGTAGATCGCGACGTCGTACGTGCCGGCTTCGGGCAGGTCGAAGCGGATCTCCGTCATGGCGTTGAAGGGGTTGGGCGTGTTGGGCAGCAGGCGCACCGACCGCGCGGACACGACCCCGCCGTCATCCACGCCGGAGACCACGCCGGCGTCCCAGTAGATGTCGTCCAGGGCGAACTCGCAGGACGCGCCGTGCTCCTCGAGGATGACGAAGGAATAGCTCAGCATGCGCAGGTCGATGGCCGTGCCGCGGATGTCGCTGATCGGGATCGCGGCCTGGCCCCATTCGCCGTCGCGCACCAGGTCGTAGGTGGTCTGGTGGGCGGGGAATTCCACGTACTGCTGGTTGTTCCAGGCGTCGATGATCCCGATCTTGAAGGTCACGGCGGCGGGGATTTTGATCCGGAACTTGAGGTGCCCGTCGCCGAAGTCGAAGAGGTTCAGCGGCTGTATGGACATGATGCCGGCGCCGAACCAGCCCGACCCGGTCGTCTGCCACGACAGCACGTTGTCGCCCTCGTACGGCGGGATGGAGCCGTCGGTGAGCGTGCCTTCCCACACGTAGATCTCGGACGAGACCTCGGCTTCCAGCGCGCCGTTGGTCGCGGTCTCGTCGGTGTAGATCCCGTAGGTGGCCTGCTGGAACGTCGGCGGTCCGAGATGGACCTCGCCCTGGCCGTTCCATTCGTAGATGCGGATGTAGTCGACATACATTTCGGCGGGGAAGGGCATGGAGACGGCCTCGCCGCTGCCCGGATCGCCGGGGTTGTAGGCGTCGGTGAAGGCGCCGCCGATGGCCAGGTTCGCGATGAGATAGAACGGATTGCGGAACTCGTCGGAGACCTCGTCGATGGCGAATGGTTCGATGTAGAGGTCGTATTCCGCGCCGTCGTCGAGGACGGTCAGGCGCAGGTTCGCTTCGTCCCAGTACAGACGGTAGGTCAGGAATCGTCCGGCGAGTCCGTCGGGGATGTCGTAGTAGGGGCGGCAGTAGGTGTCGTCCGGATCCCAGGAGAGGCTGGCGGCGCCGGACGGATTGCCCGGTGAGATCGAGTCCGCGGAATAGAAGATGGCGTTGGCGCCGACGGCCTGGTTGACCGTGGCGCTGTCCTGGCCGTCGCCGCCGTTGTGCTCGTCGTGCAGGTCGCGGAAATCCTGGTGGGCGCCCATCTCCATCATGTCGATCTCGCCGCACCGGGGCCACGCGTAGTTGGCGGTGCCCAGGAGCCACACGGCCGGCCAGCCGCCGAGGTCCAGATCGGGGACCTGCATCCGGGTCTCGATCATGCCGTACTGGACGGAGACCTTCGACTTGGACATCACCTTGCCCGACGTGTAATTCAGCGGATTGCCCCACTGGTCGACGATGCCCGGGCCGCTTTCCTGCCTGGCGGTGATGCGCAGCGCCGTGTTGCCGGCGTCGCCGGGGATCGCAGCGATCGCGACGTTGTCCTCGGCGTAGTACTCCAGCTCGCCGTTGCCCCAGCCCCAGCTGCCGTTGCCGGTCAGGACGATCCAGTTGTCGAGGTCGGCGAAGTCCTCTTCCCAGATCATGTCGCCGACCTGCGCCTGGCCGACCTGTCCGCAGAGGAGCAAAGTGATCAGTAAGAAGGCGAATCGTTTCATCGTGGAACTCCTCTGAGGATCGTCGGCGCCGAAGGCGAAAGGGCGGTTCCGCGTCACGAAGCGGCGAGATGGGCGAGCATACCACTTTGTACGGACACCGAACAAGCGTCTTTTCGATGAGAGGCGGGACGTGGCGGGGTTGCTGGACGAAAGAAGAGCAGAAAAGGCTTTGTACGGCGTCCGAACTTAGTGTATGATCCGCGCGTCAATCCCGATACCGCCGCGCGCGCTTGGGCGTAGGCAGGTCGGTTCGCCCCTGGTTTCGATATCAGACCGATGAAAGGAACACGTCATGCGTTTGGCTAAAAGCACGGTTCAAGTCTGTATCTTCGCGGTGATGGCTCTTGCCCTGGTTGGAAGCGCGTCGGCCGACAACCTCCTGCTCAATTCAGGGTTCGAGACCGGCGACCTGACCGGTTGGCAGGTATTCGGCGAAAGCGCCGCCACTTCGGTGATGATCGTGGCCGACAACGGCCCGATGGAGCCCGGCACCAACGCCGCGTTCCTGGACAACCAGGGTGAGGCCATCGCCCTGACCATCAAGCAGTCCACCGAACCCGGTACCGCCATCGAAGGGACGGTCACCTATTCCTTCGATCTCAAGCTCGGGCAGGCGGCCCTCGGCGGCGTGTTCTTCGTGGAGATCTTCGCAGAGCAGAGCGGCATCGGCATCATCGGCGGCAGTGGCGTGCTGGGCAATTACACTCCCGCCGATTGGACCACCATCAGCGGTTCGTTCGAGGCTCCCGCGGGCACCGATTTCCTGACGATCCAGCTGAGCGCCATCACCGGCGCCGTCGTGGGCGGCATGTCGACCATGTATGTCGACAACGTGGTCCTCGACCAGGGCACGGTCCCGACGGCTCCGACGAACTGGAGCGGCGTCAAGGCGCTGTTCGAGTAATCGAATCGACCAAAGATCACGGGCCGCCTCCCCGACGGAGGCGGCCCGTTCTGTTGATGTCCGACATGCGACCGACTTGTGGCCTCGTTCCCGAAACCGGTCAGGCGACGACCTTGCGTGCGAGCCACTGATGTCTCCAAGCGATCAACCCGAATATGACCAACATCGACAGCATGTAGAGCGGTTCTTTCACGAGCAAGGCATTCCCGGGCATCGCTCCTGCGACCGACCAGAGAAAGAGGCTGAGGAAGTCGCCGCGCGAGACCTTGTTGGCGATCCAGGTGGCAATGCCCAGGCCGACGATGATGATCAGGAAGATCAGATGTTCGGACATGCGTAACATCTCCCGTATGTGTCTCTCATTTCCGTTCGGCGATCCGAATTACGTCTCGCCCAGAAGTCGTCCGAATGTACGACGACTTTGAACATCATGTCCAGAGATGGGCTGGGCGCCGGACCGTTTCTCACGCCATTCCACCTAGTTCGTCGGCGATGCGACGTACACCACCGTCGCGTATCCCACCCAGTGTCCCAGCGTGTTGGGCGCCGTCACCCCGAGCCGCGTGCCCGACACCGCCAGCTTGCCGTCCGTGACGCTGTCGCCGTAGCGCAGGAGTGTGCCCTCGAGTCCGTCCTGCCAGCGCGCGGCGACGGTCAGTCCGAACGGAATCGTGTAGATGCCGCACCAGGTGATCCGGTACGGATGGAGCGGGTCCTGCGCGTGCTCGGGGTTCCAGACCAGGCGTACGAAATCGGCGATGCCCTGGTCGTCCAGCGGGCCGGCGAGTGTGGCTTCGGCCAGTGTCACGTCCTGCGCGCGACCGGCCGCGTGGCCGGCCTCGTCGCAGCCGAACGGAGCGTAGCCGCCGCCGCCCCAGCCTTCGCAGCCGTAGTGCACGGCGTCGGCGGAGATCAGAAGGCCCAGGTCGCGGCCCGGCTGCCAGCCGCGGTCGCGGCAGAGTTCGCCGAGGACGCGGGCCATGGCGTCGGCCGCCTCGAACAGTGCGGCGGGTTCCATGCCCGACACCAGCACCGGCACGAACATCGGCTCGTCCACCGCCGCGGCGACCCAAGGCATCAGCGACTCGATCGAGTGCTCGGCGCAGTGGCGCTCGTCGGATGTCGCGGCCCATGGGTCGAGCCGCGCCTGCAGCGCCGCGCGCAGATCCTGATCCACGGCGAACTCCCGGCCCGCGACGCGCCATGTCGCGTGCGTGTCGAAGAGCAGCTGGTCGCGCACGCCGACGCGTCGGCAGGCGTGGCAGACGCCGAGCACGATCCAGCGTTTCGCCTGCAGGTACGGCAACGCGCAGGCGGTGGTGCGGCCGGCGTAGAGGTAGTCGTCGTGGGGGAGGATGACCGCGACGGCGGGCGGCGCGTCGGCAGGCACATTTTCCGCGGCACGGCATGCTGCGACCAGCGCCTGCATGTCCGGCCAGCTGGTGGCGAAGCCGACGGTGTCGAGTTGCGCGCGGACCTGGGCTCGGGTGGAGCCGGCGCCGAGGACCAGCGAGGTCAGCAGCAGTGTGGCGAGCAGTCGGGGCATGGCGTTCTCCTTGGCAAAGGTCGCGCCCATCATGCCGCACGGCGCGGTCCCGCGGAACCGCAAAGATCGGCGACCGGAGCGCGGCGTCGTTGATCGCGGCCGACGACTCTGATAGCCTGCGTTGGAAAGAAGCGATCCTCCTTCATCGACCGGGAGCCGCCATGAACGACACGACCAAGATCGGCATCATCATCTGCGACCGTTACCGCCGCTGCGCCGGCGGGAAATGTTTCCGCGCGTTGAAGAACCGCGAGGGCGCATTCAGCATCTACGCCGGCACCGAGGTGGAGCTGGTCGGCTACACCACCTGCGAGGGCTGCCCCGGCGGCAACATCGAATACGCGGGCGAGGAAATGGTCAAGAACGGCGCCACGGTCATCCATCTGGCGACCGGGCTGATCGTCGGCTACCCGCCGTGCCCGTACATCGAGACGTTCAAGACGTTCCTGGAGGAGCGGTACGCGGTCAAGGTCGTGGTCGGCACGCATCCCATTCCCAAGAAGTACCTGGACATGCACACCAAGCTGGGAACGTGGCAGGCCGACGCGTGGGCGCCGCTGATCGCGCCGACCATGGCCGATGCTCCCACCCGCAAGAGTTACGACTGAACCGTTGGCGGCGGCAACACGCGCTCCATGGTTCCGTAGGAAAGATCTCTGCGTTCCAGTTTTCGCGACCCCATTCAGGAGTGACGATCCATGACGCATGCCCGAATCCGCCCCTGGACCATGCTTGCCTGCCTGGTCGTTGTTCTCGTGGCCGCGTCCGCCGGCGCCCAGGACGCCGCGGTCACGTATCAGACGCCGCCGCAGGTGCTGGCCGACATGGTCGAGGCGCCGCCGTCGCCGTTCGTG
>CAZJMO010000012.1:8639-11028 GCA_964547085.1 uncultured Fibrobacteraceae bacterium
CCCGGCAACGGCGCGCCGATCGTTGCGGTCGTCACCGATGGTCCGGAGGCGGCAACGGTCGTAAGTTGCGCCGTGCGTGCCGCCCGAGGGAGTTCTCGGCCGGTGGTCCTCCTCGTCCCTCTGCGACGTCCCGCGTTCACGACAGACGCCGCGGTGGCCAAGCTTGCGTACGCGCGGGGAGCGAACGAAGCCCAGGCGTGCTCCTGCTGCAGCGCCCCGGTCTGCCGCCGATCAGCGAGGTCGCCCAGCCCGAACTGCGCCTGGCCGGTCTGCGGATCAACCCGCGCAGCAACGGTCGCAGCCGCCAGAGCACCCTCGACGGCCTCACGTTCCAGCGGATCCGGGACGGTCGCGAGGTGCCGGTCACGGGGTTGCCCGACGGCGCGCGCATTTCCGGCGTGAGTTGGTCGCCGGACGGCGAACGCATCGCCTTCGTGGCGAACATCGCCGATCATCTCGAACTGTGGTCAGCGGATTTCGAAAACGGTGCCGCCCGCCGCGTGACCCCTGAGGCGATCGCGCTCAATGGCGTCTACGGGCGGCCGTACGACTGGCTGGCCGACAGCGAGAGTCTGGTCATTCGCACGCTGCCGACCGACCGTGGTCCCGCCCCGGTCGAGTCGTACATCCCGGCCGGCCCGGTCGTGCAGGAAAATCTGGGCAAGAAGGCGCCGGCCCGCACGTTTCAGGACCTGCTGGAGAACCCGCACGACGAATTGTTGTTCGAATACTACACGACGGCGCAACTAGCTGTCGTCAAGCTGGATGGCAAGATCACGAACATTGGGGAACCCATGGTCGTGAGCAATATGGACCCGTCGCCCGACGGACGCTGGCTCCTGGTCCGCGCGTTGCAGCATCCGTACAGCTATTCGCTCCAGGAAGGCAGCTTCCCGACCCGTATCGAGGTCTGGGATCTGAAATCCGGCCGGCCCGCGCACCTGGTGGCCGACCTGCCGTTGCAGGACCAGATTCCCATCTCCTTCGGGTCGGTCGGGATCGGCCCGCGGTCGGTGGCCTGGCGCACCGATGTCGCCGCCGAACTGGTCTGGGCCGAGGCGCTCGACGGCGGGGACGGCGGACAGGAGGCCGAGTGGCGCGACCAGGTCTACACCTTGACCGCACCGTTCGACGGCGAGCCGCAGAAGCTGATCACGCTGGCCCAACGCTATGGCGGCGTCATGTGGAGTCGGGAGAACCTGGCCTTCGTCACGTCGTGGTGGTGGACCACGCGGAACCTGCGCATCTGGCACGTCGAGCCGGGCGATCGCGACATTGATCCGCGTCTGGTCGAGGAACGCTCGTGGCAGGACCGTTACAGCGACCCCGGCCAGCCGGTCATGGTCCGCAACAAGTACGGTCGACAGGTCATCCTGACGGCCGACGGCGGCCGGACCATCTACCTGCGCGGCGCCGGCGCCTCGGACGAGGGCGACCGACCGTTCCTCGACACCTGGAACATCGAGTCCGGCGCCAAGGAGCGGCTGTTCCGCAGCGAGGCGCCGTACTACGAGAGCGCGGTCGAGATCCTGGACGTGAAGAAGCGCCTGATCCTGACCCGCCGCGAGTCGCAGACCGAGCCGCCCAACTACTACCTGCGCGACATCAACCACGAGGAACTGGTCCAGAAGACCTTCTTCCCCGATCCCACGCCGCAGCTCTCCGGCATCTCCAAGGAGATGATTTCCTACGAGCGGCCCGACGGCGTCACGCTCACCGGCACGCTCTACCTGCCGGCCGGCTACGACAAGGATCGCGACGGCCCGCTGCCCACGCTCCTGTGGGCCTACCCGACCGAATTCAAGAGCAAGGACACCGCCGGCCAGGTCACCGACTCGCCCTACCGCTTCACCCGCGTCGGCTGGTGGTCGCCCATGCTCTTCCTGACGCGCGGTTACGCCGTCCTCGACGATCCCACCATGCCCATCGTCGGCGAGGGCGACGAAGAGCCCAACGACACCTTCGTCCAGCAGCTCGTCGCCAGCGCCGAGGCCGCCGTGAACGAACTGGTGCGTCGCGGCGTCGGCGATCGCGACCGCATGGCCGTCGGCGGTCACAGCTACGGCGCGTTCATGGCCGCCAATCTCCTGGCCCACAGCGACCTCTTCCGCGCCGGTCTGCCGCGGTCGGGCGCCTACAACCGCACGCTCACGCCGTTCGGCTTCCAGGCCGAGGAGCGGTCGTTGTGGGAGGCGCCGCAGGTGTATGTCGACATGTCGCCGTTCATGCACGCCGACCACATCAACGAGCCCATCCTGCTGGTGCACGGCCAGGCCGACAACAACGCCGGCACCTACCCGATGCAGAGCGAGCGCATGTACGGCGCGCTGAAGGGCCACGGCGCGACCGTGCGTCTGGTCATGCTGCCGCACGAGAGCCACAGCTACCG
>CAZJMO010000012.1:11109-13275 GCA_964547085.1 uncultured Fibrobacteraceae bacterium
GCGTGCTTCGGCCGAGGGCCGTCGGCCCGGCGTGCGGTGGACGCATCCGGGGGTGGGTGTCATGCGGGGTCGGCGAAATGCCGGCGGGGCGGCGCGGCCGCTCGGAAAGGTGCGACCATGGAATTCCCTCCCTGCCTCAAGTGCGGCAAGGGGCTCATGCTCCCGCTCTCGGACTATGGACGCGACGGTGCCGCGATCCGCTACAAGGCATGGGTCTGTCACGACCCCGCCTGCGGGCACACCATTCGCATCGACAACGGCGAGATCAGCCTGGGCCGGTTGCAGCCCTAGCGCCGTCGTTCGGCAAGGCGCCAGAGCAACAGGACCAGCAGCGCCGTGCTCGCGGCGATCAACGCCCAGTCGCCGGGAGTCGTGATCGACTCGGTCTCGAGGTCGCCGCGCCAGCGCAGCAGCAGCACGAGCGAGATCGCGTTGTGCACCGCGTGGGCTGCGACCGCGGTCGTCAACGAACCGGTCCAGCGGTAGAGGGCGGCCAGCAGCGCGCCCAGCCCCACCAGTCCGAACAGGCTCCACGGTTCGCCGTGGGCGATCCCGAAGAACAGCGACGTCAGGACCAGACCGCGCGCGAAGCCCCAGCGGTCGGACGACAGGCGGAACAGGAGGCCGCGGAAGATCAACTCCTCGGCCACGGGGGCGGCGACAACGGCCGCCACGAACGCCACGCCGATCTCCAGCGGGCTGTCCGGCAGGTGCGATTGCAGGAAGGCGAGGTATTCCTCGGACGGCGGACGCAGGCGCGCGGAGAATTCGGCCAGGAGGCCGGCCGGGGCCCAGGCCAGCGCGCCGGCCAGCGCGCCCAGACCGGCGTTGCGCCAGTCGCGACGCAGGTCGAACGCGGAGGCGAAGCTCTGACCGTGCCACCAGGCCGCCGCGCCGCAGGGCAGCAGCACCGCCAGGATCGCGGCGCCGAGGATCGGCGTGAACGCATCGCCGGTGACCTGATAGAAGAGCACCTGCCAGAACAGATTGGCGCCGAGCAGCAGCAGGGCGAAGACGGCGAGTTGCCACGGGGTCCAGGCTTCCCAGAGACCGGGGCGTTGCGGCGAGACCGGGTCGAACGACAAACGAACCTCCTGTACGCGCTGGGGGCGAACCATTAATATCGCCGTCTGCGTCCGTCGGCAAGAAAGGGGCTACCGTGTCGACTCGACCCATCCAGGCCGTCATCTTCGATCTCGACAACACGCTCACCGATTTCATCAAGGCCAAGGACGAGGCCATCCACGCGGCGATCGACGCGATGATCGACGCGGGACTGGAGATGTCGGCAGCCGATGCGCACCGGCATATCTACGACATCTACCTCAAGGAAGGCATCGAGTACCAGCGGGTTTTCAATCGTTTCCTCGACGAGGTCGTCGGCACGGTCGACGATCGCATCCTGGCCGCCGCGGTGGTCGCCTACCGCCGTGCGCGCGACGGGTCGCTGGTGCTCTATCCGCACGCCAAGATGGTGCTCACCCGCCTGCTGCGAGAAGGCTACGGCCTGGTCGTGATCAGCGACGCGCCGCGTTACGAGGCCTGGCTGCGGCTGTGCCGTCTGGGCCTGCACCACACCTTCGACCGCGTCTTCACCTACGACGACACCGGCGCGCGCAAGCCCGACCCGCTGCCGTTCCAGATGGCGCTCGACGAGCTGGACGCGCGACCGGATCAGGCCGTGATGGTCGGCGACTGGCCCACGCGCGACGTCTACGGCGCCCGGGACCTGGGCCTGCACACGGTCTGGGCGCGCTACGGCGACAAGGCGCCGCCGTACAAGGACGAGGCAGCCAAGGCCGACGAGGTTGCCGCGGGGGACGAGGCCGAGTTCATCATCGACGACCTGGCCAAGCTCCTGGATGTGCTCGACATTCTCAACCACCGGGAGAGCTGAGATGCGTGTTTGCACCGCCGCACAGATGGCCGCCGTCGACCGCGAGACGATCGCGTCCGGCACACCGGGAATCGAACTCATGGAGCGCGCCGGCCGGGCGTTCTGCGACGCGCTGGACGCCGGCGGCTGGCTCGCCGGCGAGGGTCCCGTGGTGATCAAGCGCCAGGAAATCATGGAAGTCGCGAGCGACATGGGCAAGCTGGTGACGGAATTGCAGCCGAAACTGGCCCAGGACGCCAGCGGGAAGATTATCGGCATCACCTCGCCCG
>CAZJMO010000012.1:13285-21205 GCA_964547085.1 uncultured Fibrobacteraceae bacterium
CGAGGGTCCCGTGGTGATCGTCTGCGGCAAGGGCAACAACGGCGGCGACGGCCTGGTCGCGGCCCGGCTCTTGAGCGAGGCTGGCCTGCCGATCCGCGTCCTGCTGCTCGCCGGTCCTGACGATCTCTCCGAAAGCGCCCGTGCGAACCACGACCGCCTGCCGCGGTCGGTGGCGATCTTCGGCGGCGACGGCGACCGCTGGGCCGAGCAGTTGCAGGAGATCGCCGGCGGCGCGCGCCTGGTGGTCGATGCGGTCTTCGGCACCGGGATCCAGCCGCCCCTGCGTCCGCCGTACACCGGGCTCTGCGCGGCGATCAACGCGGTGGACGCGTCGCTGGTCGCGATCGACATCCCGTCCGGCGTCTCGGGCGACGACGGCGCGGCCGATCCCGACGCCGTGCGCGCCGACGCGACGGTGACCATGGGGTTGCCCAAGCTCGGTCTGCTGCTGCCGCCGGGCCGCGATCACGTCGGCGCCCTGACGGTCGTGGACATCGGTTTTCCGGACGCGGTCTGCGCCGCGCACGCGCCGACCTGGCACGTGGCGACCATGGCCGAATACGCCGCCATGCTGCCCGCGCGTCCGAGCGACACCTACAAGACCCGCGTCGGTTCGCTGCTGGTCCTCGCCGGCTCGCGCGACTACGGCGGCGCCGCACAGTTGGCCGGGCTTGGCGCCATGCGCGCGGGCGTCGGGATGCTCACCGTGGGCGCGCCGGCGAGCCTCGAGACCGCCCTGCGCGTCGGCTTGCCCGAGGCCATCCTGCGTCCGCTGGGCGCCACCGCCACGGGAACCATCGCGCCGTTGCCGGAGGCGTCGATGGGCAAGCTGCTGGAGCGCCAGGACGCCGTTGCGCTGGGGCCCGGCCTGGGCGCCGATCCCCGGACCGACCAGTGGGCCTGCGACCTTGCGCGTGATCTCGACAAGCCGCTCGTCCTGGACGCCGACGGATTGTCGGCCTTCGCGCGCCTGCCGCGCGACATCGTGTTCGGGTCGTCCGAGGTGGTGCTCACGCCGCATCCGGGAGAGCTGGCGCGGCTGATCGGGCTGGATATCGAGGAGGTCGAGAGCCGTTGCCTCGAACTGGTACCGGAGCTGGCGCAGCGATGGGGCGCGGTGCTGCTCTTGAAGGGTTCGCCGACGGTGATCGGCCTGCCGGACGGTCGTCTTTTCTTCAACCCCAGCGGTGACGACGCGCTTGCCCGCGGCGGTTCGGGCGATGTCCTGACCGGCGTGATCGGCGCGTTGCTGGCGCAGGGCTGTCCGGCCGGCGATGCCGCGCTCCTGGGGGCACTGGTGCACGGTCTGGCGGGCGAGCGGGCGGCTGCGCAGCACGGTCGGCGCGGAGTGCTGACCCGCGAGATCGCCGAGGCGGTGGCCGAGGTGCTCGAGGTGCTGGACGGGGTCTCCCAGGCGGACGACTAGCGCGTCAGCACGACGCGGCGCGTGGCGATCCCGTCTTCGGCGGCGAGCCGGATCAGATAGACGCCCGCGGGCGCTGCGCGACCCGTGCGATCGACGCCGTTCCAGGTCGTCGTGAAACGTCCATGGTCGTCGGGCCGGACCGGCAGGGAGGTCAGGCGCCGGCCGGCGAGGTCGAGGATCGTGCGGCTGGACGGGGCGCCGCCGGACGCGGTACCGGCGATGGGCAGGCGCGGGTTGAACGGATTGGGCCACGCTTGCAGGGACGGACCCGCGTCGGGCCGGACGATCTCATCGACTCCTACCGGATATTTCGGACGCGCCAGCACGATGAACTGCGGCTGCGGCAGGCCGCCGATCGTGTCCTTCCGTGTCCAGGCGAAGACCGGCTGCCCGTCGAGCGCGAGCGCCATGGCCACGCGCGAGCCCGTCCCGGGGGACAGGTGCTCGTCGAGGAAATCCCCGCGGTCGATCCATGCGCCGTTCTCGCGGACCCGGTATTCCAGATCGCGGCCATGCGGTTCCATCGACGGGCCGGGGCCGAGCTGGGACCAGAATGCGTGGGTCCGGCCGTCCTCGTCGCCGGTGACGCACGGAGACATGGGCCAGTCGTAATCGTATTGCTGAACGGTCAACGGCTCGGGTGTCTGCCACGCTCCGTCGATCGCCTGACCGACGAATTGGATCATGTTGCACGGGCAGGTGGGCTGGGGCCCGAGCGAGAGCACGCCGCAGGTCCCGTCGACGCGGACGGCCGCGGCCATCTCGGTGCCGAACATCCCGAACGGCAGCACGGTCTCGGAGGACCATGTTCCGTCCGTCTGTCCGGTCCGGTAGGCGAGCGCGATGTCGTCACGGAAGTAGAACACGCGTGCCGGCGGCTGACCGTTGCCGGGCACGGCCACGACACGGGGCGACACCGGTTCGGTCAGCCCGTCGGCGATGGTCACGGGTGCGCCGGCGCCGTCGTCGCTCAGGTTCAGGAACACGACGGCCCGGCCGCCGCCGCCGTCCGGGGTCGTGTACACGATCCAGGCCAGGCCGGGCTCGGTACCGGTGCAGCCGTGGACGTCGAGCATCGAGCCGTCGAGGTCGTGGCCGGTGTCGATCATCTGCGGCGGGTCGGTCCACACCGACGCCGGCGAGACACCGTACGCGATCCGTGTATCGACCGTCCAGGCGAGCAGGAATCCGCTCCGGGTCCAGACCACCTGCGGGCGGCTTCCCGGGCCGTGAAACAGGGGTTGGGCGAGCGCGCCCTCTTCGGGCGGATAGGTGGACAGGCCCTGCGTCCAGATCCCGACGCCCTTCTCCTCCCAGGCGACGACGGTGGCGCCGTCGGGCGAATTGGCGAGCGAGGGCCAGTCACCGTCTTCGGTCCCGGCGCCGATGTCGCTGACGACATGCACGGCGCGCGCGGCGCCGGCCAGCAGAGCGACCGCGAACGCGGCGGCGATCATCCGGTGTTTCACGGCGGTGCCTCCCGGCGCGGAGATGGAGGATGCGTCCAGTCGACATGATAGC
This sequence comes from uncultured Fibrobacteraceae bacterium, assembly GCA_964547085.1. Lineage (GTDB taxonomy): Bacteria > Krumholzibacteriota > Krumholzibacteriia > LZORAL124-64-63 > LZORAL124-64-63 > Glo-17. The sequence continues at coordinate 16,233 of CAZJMO010000012.1, forward strand.
ATGGGACGGCGTCGCGCGGTGTCGCCCCCGATTTGCACTCCCTGCCGGGACGCTTTAATTTGGCGACGAGTCCCGCCTACCCAGGAGAACCCTCCCGATGAAGATCCTCGGCATCGAGACCAGTTGTGACGACACCAGTGTCGCGCTCTACGACAGCCGTCGTGGCGTGGCCGAGAACCTGATCTCGAGCCAGGTCGCGATGCACGACCTGTTCGGCGGCGTGGTGCCCGAGCTTGCCAGCCGCGCCCATCTGGTCAACCTGCTCCCGCTGGTCGACCTCCTGCTGCGGCGGCAGGAACTGTCCCCGCGCGAACTCGACGGCGTGGCCGTTACGCACGGCCCCGGCCTGATCGGCGCGCTGCTGGTGGGGCTGAGCACGGCCAAGGCCATCGCGCGCGCGGCGGAGATCCCGCTGGTCGGCGTGCATCACATCGAAGGGCATATCCTGGCCAACGCGCTGACGGCCGAGCTGGTGTTGCCGGCGGTGGTGCTGGTGGTGTCGGGCGGCCACACCGAGCTGATCCACATGACCAAGGTCGGGCGTTACGAACGCCTGGGCGGCACCCTCGACGACGCCGCCGGCGAGGCCTTCGACAAGAGCGCCAAGCTGCTCGGCCTGCCGTATCCCGGCGGCCCGCACATCGACCGTCTGGCCCCGCAGGGCGACCCCGCCCGCTACGATCTGCCGCGTCCCCTGGCCCGCGATCCGCGCCTGGTGTTCAGCTTTTCGGGTCTCAAGACCGCGGTGCGGCTGGCGGCCGAAAAGCTCCCGCGCCCGCTGCAGGACCAGGACGTGGCCGACCTCTGCCGCGGCGTCCAGGACGCGATCGTCGACATCCTCTGCCAGCGCCTGTTCCAGGCCGCGGAGGAGCGGAACGTCAGCGCGGTCTATATCGCCGGCGGCGTCTCGGCCAACGGCGGGCTGCGGGCCGCGGTCGCGGTCGAAGCCGTGCGCCGGGGTCTGCACTTCATCCCGCCCGAGCCTGTCTACTGCACCGACAACGCCGCCATGATCGCCTACGCGGGCTACGAACGCCTGCGCGCCGGCCGCCGCGACGGCCTTTCGCTCGACAGCTTCGCCCGCGCGCCGCTCGCCTCCTGGCGCTGACCTCGTCGGGATTCATTCCTGAAAGGGTCTTCGGTTCCCCGGTTTCCGCCGGGACGCCTCCCGGTGCCTCATCGTGGCACGACACTTGCGACCTCGACGCCTGGACGGCTTCGGAGCGGTCTGTATGTGCCATTATGCACTCGGGACGAGGGGCGTGGTGATGGTCGAGCCTGCAAAAATCCTCATTGCGGACGACGAGCCGCATATCCGGCGTATCCTGCAGTTTTTGCTGGATCAGGCGGGTTATCAGGTGGTGACGGCCGAAGACGGTCGGCAAGCTCTCGACGTGCTGGCACAGGAATCGCCGGATCTTGTGCTACTGGACGTGATGATGCCGCACCTGGATGGGTTTGGCGTCCTCGAGCATCTCCGACAGGATCGCGAGACGCAGCGACTGCCCGTGATCATGCTCACCGCCAGGGACGAGAGTTCAGCCCGGGTCAAGGGCCTCAAGGGCGGCGCCAACGACTACGTGGCCAAACCCTTCGACCACGAGGAACTGCTGGCGCGGGTGGCCAATATGCTGGAGACCTGCAAGGCCCAGCGCGAGGCCAATCCGCTGACCGGCCTGCCCGGCAACACGGCGATCGAACGCGAGGTGCGCACGCGGCTCGACGACGGCGCTCCCTTCGCGGCCATGTACCTGGACGTCGACCGCTTCAAGAGCGTCAACGACCACTACGGCTACGCCCGCGGCGACAGCGCCATCAGTTTCCTGGCCCACGTCCTCTGCCGGGTCGTGGATGAGGAGGGACAGCCGGGCGACTTCGTCGGCCATGTCGGCGGCGACGATTTCGTGGTCGTCTGCCACAGCGCCGGCGCCGAGATCCTGGCCCGTGCCTTCGTCCGCGAGTTCGATGGCGGCGTGGGCGATCTCCACGACGCCGAGGACCTGGCCAGCGGCTACCTCGAGACGAGGACCCGTACCGGCGCGGTCGAGCGCATGCCGCTGATCACGCTGACGGTCGCCTTGATCAACGATGTCGCCGGACGTTACCGGCACTCCGTCGAGATGAGCGACGCGCTGGCCGAGCTGAAGAGCTACGGCAAGCGCCGCAAAGGTTCGGTGGTGGTGGAGGAGCGTCGCGCTTCCGGCGGCGTCAGCGAACTGCATTGCCTGGACATGGGGACGACCGATCGAGAACTCTGAGACCCCGGAGGATCATGGACGACCACCTGGGAACACAGGACATGCAAACCGACCTGGTCCGACGGATCCTCTCCGCGGCGGGTCGTCGCCTCGAAGGCCGCTGGGAAGACCCGGCGGCCTGGCGCGTGCTGTGCGAGGAGACCGTCTCGACGTGGCGTTGTCGGCCGGAGGTCCTCTGGGCGATGCTGGCGCCGCGTTTCGGCCTGGCGCCGACCGTGCCGGACAGCGATCCGGGCGACCAGGTGGCCGTGTGGAGCGCTGCGGGCGGCCGCGTTGTCTGGCGTGAATCCAATGCCGCGGACGACGCCTGGGCGACGCTCGAAGCGGCGCGCGGCGACCTGTTGGCCGGCGCCGGCAAGTCCCCGTTCCTGGACGTCCACAACCCCGAGACGACGCACTGGATCGCGCGCGGGATCCCGGGCGGACGGGGCCCGGCCCTGGTCCTGGTCCTGGGCCTTTCGCGGCAGCCGGCCGAACCGCCCAGGCACGACGCCCTGGCCGCCGATCTGGACCACGTGACCGACTGGATGGCGCCCCTGCTGGGGCATCGTCGCCGCCTGATCGACTTGGCCTCCGAGGTCGCCGCGGCCCGATCGGAATGCGAGACGCTGTCCCGACTCGGCGAACTGCGGGCCCGCCTGGCGGCCGTCACCGCGCACGAACTGAAGACCCCGCTGACCTCGATCACCGCCTACGCCGAGGTGCTCGAGCAGCAGATCTCCGACCCCGGATTCGAACACGCCGAGGAATTCCTGCGCGTGATCCGCAGCGAGGCCGACCGCCTGCTCAGGCTGGTCGACCGCCTGCTGGATTCCTCGCGACGCGGCCGCGGACAGGCGCTCGCCGAGCCCGTGCCGGTGGCGACCGGCGACCTGATCGAGGAGGTCCTGCGGACCATGGCGCCGCAAGCCCTCGCCCGCGAACTGCAACTGGTGGGCCGGGTCCCCGGCGACCTGCCGCGGGTCGACGGCGACGCCGACCTCATCCGCCAGGTCCTGGTCAATCTGCTGGGCAACGCCCTCAAGTTCACGCCTTCGGGCGGGCGCATCGTCGTGGCCGCCCGCGAGGACGCATCGATGGTGCGCCTGTCGGTGAGCGACAACGGCCCCGGCATCGCGCCGCGCGAACTGCGCAACATCTTCCAGAGCTTCTACCGCACGCGGGCCACCTCGCAGACCGAGGGCGTGGGCCTGGGGCTGAGCATCGTCAAGGACATCGTGGGCCTGCACGACGGCCATCTGGACGTGCACAGCCGACTCGGACGCGGCTCCACCTTCGGGGTCCTGCTGCCCAAGCAGCAGGTTCACGCGACGAACGAGACGTCCCTGGTGCGGCACCAGTACGATCCCGACCTCCAGCGCCGGCTCTGCAGCCACACGCTGCGGCTGGTCGCGGAACTGGCCGCCGCACGGAGCGTCGCGGTGCTCCTGCCGGCCGCCGAGCAGGACGGCTTGCTCGTGGCTGCGGCGATGGGACACGGCGCCGAGGCGGCGGGACTGGTGGTGCCGGCGAGCCCGTCGATGGACCTTCTGGTCCGGGGCGAGGCGACCCTGGGCGCCTGGCCGGGCGTGTTGCCGACCGTGCTGGTCGGCGACGACCACGCTGCCGGCGCGATCATGGTGGCGCCGCTCGAACTCGGGAAAAGCGGCGGCCGCGGGCTGATCCTGGTGCGACGCCGCCTGGGCGGCGGCGTGTTCGGCGAAGACGACCTGGGATTGTTGCGGGTCGTCGTCGAGATCCTGGGCAACGCGTGGTCGGCCACGCTGGTGGAGGGCGTGGATCGCCGCGGGCTCGATACGGTGGTCGAGGCGCTGTCGGCGCTCACCGGACTGCGCCGCAACGGCGTGCCCACGGCCGACCCGCTCGCATTGCGTCTGCTGACCCGCATGGGTCGGCGCCTGGGGCTGTCGTCCTACGAGATCCGCCTGCTGCAGTACGCCGGTGCGTTGCACGATGCGGGCATGGTCCTGCTCGACCCCGATGTCGTCCTGAAGCCGGAGAATCTCGACATGGACGAGCGCGACCACGTCGACCGGCATCCCCAGCGCGGCCTGGATCTCCTGGGGCCGCTGGTGGAGATCCCGGAGTTGCAGGCCATCATCCGACACCATCACGAACGCGTGGACGGCCGCGGCTACCCGGAAGGGCGCCGCGGCGAGGCGATCCCTCTGGGCGCCCGCATCCTCGCGGTGATCGATGCTTTCTTCGCCATGATCCGCTCCCGTCCCTGGCGGGAGGGGCTGCCCGTGGCGCCGGCGGTGGCCGAGATCCAGCGCCACGCCGGAACCCAGTTCGATGAACGCGTAGTGATCTCCTTCATGGGGGTCCTGCTGGAAGAAGGGCTGCTGTCCTCGTCGGTCGAAGAAGGGCCGGTCGGCAGTGGTCCTCGGAGGTGATTTGTGCCTGAGCGGATCCTGATCGTGGACGACGAGGCCCCCGTGGCGAACCTGCTCGAGCAGGCGCTGAAGCACGAGGGCTTCGAGGTGGCGCGCGCGCGCGACGGCATGGAGCCGATGAACCGCCTGCAGTCGTTCCGTCCCGACGTGGTCATCATGGACATCATGATGCCGCGCCTGGACGGCGTGCAGACCACGCGTCTGCTGCGACGCAACCGCAACTATGCCGACACCGTGATCGTGGCGCTCTCGGCGCGGACCGACGAGGCCGCGCGCGACGCCATGCGCGAGGCGGGCGCCAACCTGTACATGCGGAAAC
>CAZJMO010000013.1:0-14390 GCA_964547085.1 uncultured Fibrobacteraceae bacterium
TGTTGAAGGGGTTGCTGGATCGGCGGCTGAAGGTTGGTGACGTGCTGAGGAAACGCCTGTTTCCGAGCCATATCCCGTTACCGCCGCGTTGGCGCGAGTACTATCAGGGGCTGGTAACTACGCCGGTGCTGGGGAAGAATCGCGGACATGTGTTGAAGTACGCGTACTGAGGCCCCGGAGTCAGCGCTCCGGGGCCATCGGATAACAAAACACAATCGTCGAGGAAGAACACACGCAATGGTGGGGGCGTCCGTTCCGACCGGCGTCGCGCCGGGTGACCCCGGAGGTCAGCCCACCGCCCGCTGGGGACCGGTGACCATGTCTTTCAGTCCCCGGGTGAACCCACCCCCCTCGCGGCCGAAGGGGCCGTAGGCTGCAGTCCGCTTGAAGACCGGCTTGCGCAGATCCAGCCGCGCGATGATCCCGCGCGGCGTCAGGTCGAAGACCTTGCGCACGGCCGCGGTCAACTGCGCGTCGGGCGCCGCACCGGTGCCGTAGGAGTCGACCATGATCGAGACGGGCTCGGCCACGCCGATGGCGTAGGCAACCTGCACCTGGCACCGCTCGGCCAGACCGGCTGCGACCAGGTTCTTGGCCACCCAGCGCGCCGCATAACAGGCGGAGCGGTCGACCTTGGTCGTGTCCTTGCCGCTGAACGCGCCGCCGCCGTGGGCAGCCATGCCGCCATAGGTGTCGACGATGATCTTGCGGCCGGTCAGCCCGGTGTCGCCCTGCGGCCCGCCGATGATGAACAATCCCGTGGGATTGACGTGGGACTTGTAGTTGTCCCACGGCACGTCCATGTCCTTGAGCACCGGTTCGATCACGTGCTGGCGCATCGCTGCGGCGATCTCGGGCTGCTCGATCTCGGCATCGTGCTGCGTCGAGACGACCACGGTGTCGATGCGCACCGGCTTGTCGTTGTCGTACTCCACGGTCACCTGGGTCTTGCCGTCGGGGCGCACCCAGGGCAGGGTGCCGTTCTTGCGGACCTCGGCCAGCCGCTGGGCCATGCGGTGCGCCATGGTGATCGGCAGCGGCATCAGGACATCGGTCTCGCGGGACGCGTAACCGAACATCAGTCCCTGGTCGCCGGCGCCGCCGGTATCCACGCCCATGGCGATGTCGGACGACTGCTCGTCGAACGCAGTCAGGACCGCACAGGTCGTCGCGTCGAAGCCGTACTCGCAGCTGGTGTAACCGATCTCGCGGATCGTCTGACGCACCAGGTGAGGGATGTCGACGTATGTCTGGGTGGAGATCTCTCCGGCCAACAGCGCCATGCCGGTGGTGACCATGGTCTCGCAGGCGACGCGACCGTTGGGGTCGTGCTCCATGATCGCATCGACCACGGCGTCGGAGATCTGGTCAGCAACCTTGTCGGGATGGCCCTCGGTCACGGACTCACTGGTGAAGAGGAATCGCTCGCTCATCCTTGCTCCTTTACGGTCAATTCGCAGTAATCGCCAATGTTGATTTCGCCAGTCATCCCGACGACCCGACACTGCTCACCCACCAGACTGCCACTCAAGACGCAGTCCTTCAATATACTTCCTGCGCCGACAACAGAGTCGGCGATCTTGCATCGCTCCACCACGACTCCGGGTCCGAGGCTCACGTGCGGACCCAGCCGGGAATCCAGAACCTTTGCGGTCGGGTCAAGATAGCAACGGTCGTCAGAGGCGCCGTTGCGATCAAGCAGGACGCGGTTGGTCTGCAGCCACGTCTCACGCTTGCCGCAATCGTACCAGTCGGCGACCTCCACCGTGCGGAAGACGCGGCCTTCCTCCAGCATCATCTGCAGACCGTCGGTGAGCTGGTACTCGCCGCGGTTGCGGCGGTCGTCCTTGATGATCCGGCCCATGGCGTCGAAGAGCGCGCCGCCGTCGCGGAACATGTACGCGCCGACGATGGCCAGGTTGCTGGGCGGAACCTCCGGCTTCTCCACGAATCCGGTGACCCGCTCGCCGTCCTTGATGACCACGCCGAATCGGCGCGGATCGTCGACCCGGCGCACGCCGATCATGTTGTCCGGACACGCCAGCAACGAGGCGTAATCCGCCTTGAGGATGGTGTCGCCGAGGATGCAGAAGAACGGCTCGTGCCCCACGGCGTCGCGGGCGGTCCAGATCGCGTGCCCCAGACCGAGGCGGTGTTCCTGCTCGACGTAGGTGATGTCGAGGTCCGGGCGTTCGGCGGCGAACCAGTCGCGCACGGCCTGGCCCTGGTAGCCCACGATGATCACGAAACCGTCGATCCCGGCGGCGGCGAGGTCGTCGACGATGTGAGCCAGGATGGGGCGCCCCGCCACGGGCAGGAGCGCCTTGGGCTTGTTCAGCGTGTGCGGTCGCAACCGAGTGCCGACACCGGCGGCGGGAATGACGGCCTTCATACGTAGGACTCCTCGATCAACAGTCGCTCAGACGTGTCTTGAGCGTCTCGATGCGGGTGATGGGAATCGGGTCGACACCGGTCACGGCGGCCAGGTGAGCACTCACCAGGTCGCCGAAAACGATCAGGCCCAGAATGCGGGACAGCCGGTTCGGCCCGTGAGCCTCGACACAGTGGACGCAGGCGAACTGGTCGCGCAGAAGGTCCACCGTGGCGTCGACACGGCACGCCCCGCGGGCGTCCTCGTCGCCGCCCCGCAACACGACCAGGGCGAACGATCCGCGGCGCTCCTGCGTCAGGTTCCAGCCCACGATCTCGTTGTGGTCCAGTTCGGGAAAAGCCGCGACATGGCCCGGGGCCTTGGCGTTCTCGTTGAGTTGCGCGAGCAGGCGACGGCCCGGTCCGTGGGCTTCCCGGCCGGAAGTGTAGATCTCGGTGGTCGCCGTATCATTAAAAAACGCCAGCGCGCGCGCCGCGGCATCGCCGCCGGGATCGCCCCCGTCCACGCGGACCAGGGCGCCGGTCGCCACATGATCGCACGCCGCGACGATGTCCGGCTGCGGATCCGTCAGGAGATCCAGTCGATGCATCAATTGCAGCAGACCGCCGAGGCTCGCGCCCAGGACCGTCCGCGGCGGCTGGCCGGTCGGCAGGACCACGGCCGGCATCACCCCGCTACCGTGCGGCGGATGCGACGTTGCCAGGAGACGCCCGCCCCCGGTCACCGCGACCACGGGACACCCGCGCCGCCCGGCCTCCTCGACCGCCGACAGCGTTTCGGCTGTGTTTCCGCTGTGGCTGCAGGCAACGACCAGCGTCTCGGGACCGGCCCACCCGGGCAACCCGTAGTCGCGCCAGACGGTCACCGGCACCTCGATTCCGGGCCAGGCGTCGGCCAGCAGGCTGCCCGCCATCGCCGATCCGCCCATACCGCAGATCAACACACGGGTCGGGCGCACCTCCAGCCCGGCGCGCACCGCATCCAGCCCGGGGAACGTCCGGCTCGCGCGTAGCTGCGCCGGCAGGTCCGAGATCCATTCGAACATCTGCCGCTGTCCGGCGCGGACGGTGTCGGTCATGGTTGCAGTCCTTCCGATTCGCGGGACCGCTTGCGGGCCTCCACGTAGCTCGCCAGCCAATGTTCGGCGTCTTCCGCGGTGGGCACGTCGAGCAGCATGTCCACGATCCGTCGGGCCTCGGCGTATTCCGTCCAGCGAATGACCTGCTTGATCTTGGGCAGCGCCGCGCTGTGCGTGCTGATCTCGTCGAGCCCGAGTCCGAGCAGCACCTCGGACAGTCGGGTCTCCGAGCCCATCTCGCCGCAGAGTCCGACCCAGACGCCCGCCGCGTGCCCCGCGTCGACGACGCGGCGGATGGTGCGCAGGATCGCCGGATGCAACGGTCGGTAGAGATAGGAGACGCGACGGTTGCCGCGGTCCATCGCCAGGGTGTATTGGATCAGATCGTTGGAGCCGATGCTGAGGAAATCGCACTCGCGCGCCAGGAGGTCGGCGACCGCCGCCGCCGCAGGTGTCTCCACCATGATGCCCACCGGCATGTCGCGACGGTACTCGCGTCCTTCCTGCTCCAGTTCATCGCGGGCCTCGGCGCATATCTCCCGAGCCGCGCGCAATTCCTCGACACCCGTGATCATGGGGAACATCAGCTGCGCGTCGCCCGCGGCGCCGGCCCTGTAGATCGCGCGGATCTGGGTCTTGAAGAGGCCGGGGTTGGACAGCGAGAAGCGAATCCCGCGCCAACCCAGGAACGGGTTGTATTCGCGCTTGGCGCCCAGATAGTCCGAAACCTTGTCGCCGCCCACGGCGAGCGACCGGAAGATCACCGGCCGGCCGGAGACGCGCTCGAGGACGTTGGTGTAGATACGGACCTGGTCCTCTTCGCTCGGAATGTCGCGATGCTGGAAGTAGAGGTACTCCGTGCGCAACAGGCCGACGCCCTCGGCCCCGCGCGACAGCGCCTCCTCCACCTCCACGGGCAGTTCGATGTTCGCCTGCATGCGGACGCGGTGGCCGTCGGGCGTCTCGGCCGGCAGGTCGCGCAGGTAGTTGAGCTTGCGGCTGACGGTGATCATCTCCTGCTTCAGCGAGATCATGCGGTCGTGGGTTTCCTGGTCCGGCTTGCAGAACACGCGGCCCACGTTGCCGTCCAGCGCGACGATCGTTCCGTCGCGCAGGCGTTCCACCTAGCCGCCCAGTCCGCACACCGCCGGGATCCCCAGGCTCCGCGCGAGAATCGCCACGTGGCTGGTGCTGCCGCCCTCGTCGGTGATGAAGCCCAGGACCTTGTTGCGGTCCAGCGCCGCCGTCTCGCTGGGCACGAGATCGCGCGCGGCGACCACGACCGGCTCGCCCCACTCCGGGCCGCTGTCGTCGTCCGGTCCGGCGAACGCGCGCAGGACCCGGTCCTCGAGGTCGCGGAGATCCGCGATCCGCTCGCGCAACGCCCGCTCCTGGCCGTTGAACTGCATCACGATGTCGCCGATCGACCGTGCGAACGCGGCCTCGGCGTTGACCAGTTGGGTGCGGATGCGCGACAGCGTGGCGTCCCAGACGAGTTCGTCCTCGAGCATGAGCAGCTGCGATTCGATGATCGCCGCCTCGTCGGCGCCCAGTTCGCGCGCCAGCTTGTCACGCAGCGAGGTCAGCTCGACGCGGGACTGTTCGACGGCGGCCGCGAAACGGTCGCGCTCCGCCGACACGGTCTCCGGAGCGATCGTCCGCCGCTCGACCTTGATGACCCGACGCCTCAACTGGCGCACCGGTCCGACCGCGTAGCCGGGAGCCGCCGGAATGCCGCTCATCTCGCGCACGTCCGTCACCCTCCTTCGGAATGAGCCAGTTCGACGCCGATCAGCCGCGCCAGACTGGCCAGGGCTTCGACCTCGTCCGATCCCGCGCACTCGATCTCCACGTCGGCGCCGAATTCCGCCGCCAGGCTGGCCAGTCCCATGATGCTCTTGGCGTTGGCGGCCCGTCCCTGGTAACGGATGGTGACCTCGCAAGCGAATGTCTTCGTCAGTTTGACGATCCGGCCGGCGGCACGCAGGTGGAATCCCACGGGGTCGGCAACCTTGGCAATTGCTGTCTTCAAGTCTCGTCCTTCCCTCGCAGGCAGTGCACGCCGCCCACGGGATCGAGGATCCGTAATCTCAGAATATCGACGCCAGCACCGTCGCCGGAACGAGGGCCAGCAGAACCTGGGCCTCTCCCGACGCCTTCTGGCGCACCAGAATCGGCAAAATGAATCCGACCACGACCAGTCCCAGCCGCGTTCCCAGTGTCGAAACCGCGTCCACGTCCAGAGCCCGCGCCAAGTAAATCCCGAGGAGAATGCCCGTCAAGACCAGCGCCACCCGCTGCACCCACGTGATCGCGCGGTGCCACCCCGGCTGCCCCAGCACGTCGACGACGTCGGACCCCAGGCCGAAACCCAGCATCAATCCGCGGCGACGCAGCTGCAGTTGCCCGACCGTGAAGACACCCACGATCGCCAGCACGCCGCCCCACCAACCGGCCAGGGCCAGCAGGCACCCCAACAGCATCAGGGCCGGACGCAGACCGAGCCAGAAGAGCTGGTCGCCCAGCGAACCGCACGCCCGGGCCAGCGTGTCCCGGAATCCGCTCACGAGTCGGTCGGGCACCGGGCGGCCGAGCCCGCGGTCGTGTTCGAGCCGCAGCAGGCCGCCGATGACGTAGCTCGCCAGGTACGGATTCGTGTTGAAATAGCCGTAGTATCGCCGGCAGACTCGTCGCAATCGGTCGCGGTCGAGTCCCTGCCGGCTCAGCCACGGCGCCAGCGTCGCCAGCAAGCCCAGATTCTGCATACGCTGGTCGTTCCACGACGCCTGTAGCGTGAGGCTGCGCAGAAAGACCCGCCAAGCCAGTATCCGCGGGAGAGTTTCGCGTTGTACCTGTCCGCTCTGCACGCCCCGCATCTCCTAGTTCCCCAGCAGGGCCCACGCGAGCCCCGCCAACGCCCCGACCGTCACCAGCGGCCACGACCGCCGGTGACCGAATCGTTCAAGCAATGTCCCGACCGCCAGCGCCGGCACCAGCAACGGCAGCAGCCCCAACCCCTCCCGCACGACCGCCGGCAAACCGCGCCAGCCGGGTTCCCAGAGCGCCGTCGTCGCCATCGCCCAGATCACCGCCAGCACGGCGCCTCGCATGGCCGTCGTGCCGAGGCACCGCTGGTGGAGCTGCACGAGGCGGCCAAGGTCGCCGTCGCGCACGCTGCGGTAACCGTCGAGCATCCAGCCCAGACGGGCCCGACGCTCGAGGTGAACCATCCATCCGCCCAGCAGGCCGGCCAGCGCGATGAGCACCAGGATCCAGCCTAGCCGCCCCGCCAGCGGTCCGATCCACACCACCGCCGAGAGCGGTGAAACGGACCCCGACCAGCCGGACATCACCGCCCCGGCCGTCACGCCCACGGTGGCGCTGCCGGTATCGAGGCGAAAGCTCGCGCCGACGGGCAGATTGCCCAGCACCATGGCCTGCGCCAGCAGCCCGGGCAACAACCCGGCCGCCGGATCGCCGAGAAGCACGCCGGCCAGGATCGCCGCCGGCAGCGGCTGGCTGAACCAGGTCTGGCCCAGGCTCGTCTCGTCCACCGCCGCCAGCGCACCGAGCAACGCCAGCGCCGACCACAGGAGCCAGGACTCCTGGAAACCGAAACTCACAGCCGAGCCTCCATGGCCGCGAGCAGGCCGTCGTCCATCAGGACCTCGCGGCTGCCCGGCACCGCCTGCGCGGCCAGCCGCAGCCCCCGCCGCAGAAGAGTCCGGAAGACGGCGAGGTCGTCGCGGTCGACGTACACCGACGGCAGCATCTCCTGTTTCCCCGCCGTGTAATGCATACCGCCCACGTTGATCCGGTCCACGGGCGCGCCCAGCGCCACCAGCCCGTGCATGTCCGCGGGACAGCCGGTCAGCAGGATGGTCCTCGCGCCGTTCCCGGCGTCGTCCGGATCCCGCAACGCCGCCGCCGCATCGGGCAACGTCAGGACCGAAACCGTCACGTCGGGCGGGACCGTGGCGCTGTAGACACGAACCTGCCACGGATCGGCAGCGATCTCGTCGTTGGCCACGACGATCCGCTCGGGACGGAGCTTCTGTCTCCATCCCACGGTGACCTGACCGTGGATGAACCTGTCATCGATACGGGCCAGGACCAGGCTCATCGAGTCGCCCCCACCACCGTCACGGCCTTGCGGCCCTGGTCGACAATCCGCTGGACCAGCTCCTCGCACGACAGTTCCTCGCGCCACGTGGCGAACGCCAGGACCATCGCGAGGTTGACGCCGCTGATGACCGGCACGCCCGCCGCCTCCGCGCCGCCCAGCCGGGAGGCGCTGGCGCAGCTGCCGCCGTAATCGTCGATGAACACGATCCCCTCGTCTGCGGGATCGATCGTCGCCAACCAAGCCGCCACGACATCGGCCACCTGACGGGCCGAGCGGCCCTGGTTCGAGTCGGATTGCAGTCCGTCGGTGTGCCCGAGGATCAGCTCGACCACCTTGACCAGCTCGGCGCCGATCGCGCCGTGCGTCAGGACCAGTCCCTGAATCAATGCTCGTCCTTCCGTGTTGCCGCGGCCGACAAACGCTATTCCTGGTCCTGCGCGAGGTACTGCCGCAGACGCCGGCTGTGCCGGATCGACTTGACGATACGCTCGTTGAGGATCCGCGCGGCGTCGTAGCCGTAGATCTTGAGCATGAGGTCCAGGGCGATGACCTCGGAGATGACCGTGATGTTCTTGCCCGGGTTCAGGGGCAGGATCACCTGCGGTATCTCCACGCCCAGGATCTCGGTCGTGCGGCGTTCCATGCCGACGCGCTCGTAATCGGTCTTGTCGTCCCAGTCCTGCAGATCCACGGTCACCTCGATGCGTTTCTGCATCCGGATGGCGTGGATACCGAAGAGGGCCTGCACGTCGATGACACCGACGCCGCGGATCTCGATGTTGTGCTGCAGCAGCGGTCGGAACCGCCCGATCAACACGCTGTCGCTGATCCGCATGACCTCCACGACGTCGTCCGCCACGAGCCGGTGCCCGCGCTCGACCAGGTCCAGCGCGCACTCGCTCTTGCCGATGCCGCTGCGACCGGTGAACAGCACACCGACGCCGTAGACGTCCACCAGCGTGCCGTGGACCTCGGACTGCGGCGCGAAGGCCCGCTCGAGGTGTCGATGCAGTTCCTGCGCCACGGTCACCGCCGAGCGCGCCGCCCGCAGCAACGGGACGTTCCGCTCCCGCGCCATGTTCATCACGGCCTCCGGCACGGGCTGCGACCGCGTCACCAGGATCGTCGGCGGATCGAGCGACAGGACCCGCCCGAACGCCTCGACCTGGCCGTCGGCGTCGAGCGTGGCCAGATACGACATCTCCGCCTCGCCCATGACCTGGATGCGTTCGCGGAGGAAGTTCTCCGTGAATCCCATCACCGCCATGCCGGGACGATGGACGTCCTGCGCCACGATGGGCACGGGATCATCTGGAATGGGTGTCAGGGCCTCCAGGCCAAGGGGCTCCTGGAGGTCCTGATACAGCTGCTGGACCGTCGGGTTGGTCATCACGACTCCTGCCGGGGGCTAACTGTTGCTGGCCTCGAGGAACCCCAGATCGCCGTCGCCGCGACGATAGACGACGCCGATCTTGCCGGTGTCGATGTTGCGGTAGACCAGGAAAGGAGCATTGGAGTCGGTGAAGGCATCGCGCGCACTGACGGAATCCATGTCGTGCAGCACGAAATTCTCCGTGGCGAAGTGGATCGCCGGCGCATCTGCAGGGATGCCCACGCCCAGTCCGCCGGCCTCGCCGCGTTGCTTGGCCGAGACCTTGCCCTTGAACTTCTCGAGTTGTCGCTGGAGGTTCTCGGCCACACCGAGGGTGGCCAACTCCGGCTGCTGGCCGATGTTCTCGGCACGAAACTCCTGCGTGCGCAGGTAGAGCACCGCGGTGCAGTTGAACATGGTGTTCTCGCGCACGATCTGCAGGCGGATCTCCGTCACCGGCCGCGGACTGAAGCGCTCCACCTTCTCGAACTGGGCCTCGATCTTCTCGCGACCCTCGTCACCGAGCTGGAAATGGCGGGTCTTGATCTCCAGGTTCATGCTCACGCTCCTCGCGGGGGTTCTCCAGGCAAGCGGCGCGGCCGCCGACCCGGGTGACGCTAGAACTGTTTTCGCATACGGGCATTGAGAATTCCAAGTTGCTCGCGGTACTTGGCCACCGTTCGGCGAGCAATCTTCAGGCCGCCTTCGCTCAGAATGTCCGCAATCTTCTTGTCCGACAGCGGTCGCCGCTCGTTCTCGCCCTCGACGATCTCCTGGATCATCAGCTTGACCGCCTTGGCGGCGACTTCGCTGCCCTCGTCCGTGTCCAAACCGGCCGAGAAGAAATACTTCAGCGAGAACACGCCGCGCGGGGTCTGCACGAATTTCTGGCGAGTCACGCGCGAGACCGTCGATTCGTGCATACCGATCACGGAGGCGATCTGCTGCAGCGTCAGCGGCTTGAGCGCAATGGCTCCACGCTCGAAAAAGTCCCGCTGCTCGGCAACGATTGCCTCCATCACCTTGATCATGGTGCGACGACGCTGCTCGATGGTCTTGATGATCCACTCGGCGTAGCGGCGCTTCTCGTCGATGAAGGTGGCCGCATCGTCCTGCCTGGTTCCGGGGGTCTTCAACGCGCTGTCGTAGGCGCGGCTGACCCGCAGCCGCGGCAGGTTGCCGTCGTTGAGATAGACCACGAACTGGTCGCCGTCCTCGTCCACCTTCTCCACGACCAGATCCGGAACGATCGACCGCGCGCCCTCGCCCTCGGATGTCAGGCCCGGGCGGGGATCCAGTTCACCGATCACCGCGGCGATCTCCTGGACCTCGTGCGGCGTGATCTTGAGCGCGCGTGCGATGTCGGCGAATTTCCGGTTCTTGAGCGCATCGAAATGATCGCGCACGACCTCGGCGGCCAACGTGTCGGACTGGCCGCGCGCATCGAGTTGCAGCAGCAGGCACTCGGAGATGTTGCGCGCGCCGACGCCAGGCGGGTCGAAGCTCTGGATCAGCTCCAGCACTTCCTCCACCATCGACGCCTCCACCTCGAAATAGGCGGCGATCTCCTCGACCGGCGCGGCCAGGAAACCGTCGTCGTTGAGACAACCGATGATGTACTCGCCGATCTCCCGCGACCTGCCCTCCAGCGTCGACATCTGCAGTTGCTCGAGCAGATATTCCTGCCCCGACGGCGTGTAGACCGGCGGCCGCTCGAGCTGGTCGTCGTCGTCGTAACCGTGCTCGGTGGCGGCGCCGCGGAATCCGTCCTTGAAGTACTCGTCCCAGTCGACGTCCTCGCCGGTGACCTCGACGGTCGTCTCCGCGTCGGCGGGCTTGGCCTCATCCTCCGCGTGGGCCTCGTCCTGGGCGCTGTTCCCATCCTCCTGATCGTCTTCCTGGTCGACCTCTTCGAGCAGCGGATTGCCCTGCAGTTCCGTGCGCAGGATCTGCTCCAGTTCCATGGTCGGCACCTGCAGCAGCTTCAGAGCCTGTTGCAGGCGCTGCGTCATGACGATCTGCTGTTTCATGTGCATGCCTTGGTGCATGCCCATCTTGATGTCCATCTCGATGCTCCCTCGCCGCGCGGCCTCCTGCCCGCGGCGTTCGGCTACAGCCGGAACGACTCGCCCAGATAGATGGCTTTCGCCTTGTCCGAGGCGACGATCTGATCGGCGGATCCAGACATCTCGATCCGCCCTTCGTAGAGGATGTAGGCCCGGTCGGTGATCGATAGTGTCTCACGTACGTTGTGGTCGGTAATCAGGACCCCGAGTCGGCGTTCCCTCAGCTGCGACACGCAGGCCTGCAGATCCGCCACCGCGATGGGGTCGATGCCGGCGAACGGCTCGTCCAGCAGGATGAACTTGGGCTCGGTGACCAGCGCCCGCGCGATCTCCACGCGGCGCCGCTCGCCGCCCGACAGCTGGTAGCCCAGACTCTTGCGGATGTGTTTGACGCCCATGAGCTCGAGCAATTCGTCGCAACGCCGGTGACGGTCCTTGCGTCCCAGCTTCAACGTCTCGGCGATGGCCAGGATGTTCTGCTCCACGGTGAGCTTGCGGAAGATGCTGGATTCCTGCGGCAGGTAACCGATGCCCAGCCGCGCCCGCTTGAACATGGGCAGCCGCGAGATGTCGCGGTCGTCCAGGAGGATGCGCCCCTCGTCCGGCCGGATGAAGCCGACGATGCAGTAGAAGGATGTCGTCTTGCCCGCGCCGTTGGGACCGAGCAGCCCCACGACCTCGCCCTGCCCGAGATCCAGATCGACCCCGCCGACCACCGCACGGCCGCGATAGGTCTTGCGCAGGCCCCGGGCCTGGAGTCGATGTTCACCGTTCGAGGCGGACCGGTCGGTCATGGTGTCTCCTCGGCGGTGTCGGTATCGGCAGCGGTCTCGTCGCCCACCGCGGCAGCGACCTCGTGCTTGATCTCAATGTAGTCCAGGTCCGGAGTGGCCTCCAGCCCGACCCCGGTGATCACGTCGTCGCCGCGATCGAACACGTTGTAGACGTCGTTGCGGATCAGCCCGTCCGTGTTGGTGTAGGTCAGGTTGGTGGTGCGCAGACGACGGCCGTCGTGCGTGGTGACCACAACGTGGCCCCAGACATAGACGTCGCGGTTCTTGAGGTTGGCCGTTCCGCTGTCGCTGACGAGGGTCGAGAAGTAGTCGCCCTCGCGGAAGAAGTCCATCTTCACGCGCACCAGCTCGACATCCTCGCGCCCGGCGTACTTGAGCATCTCGTCGCTCTCGAGGATCCACAGCTTGACGCCGGCCTCGGTCTCGATGAGCCGGTAGTCGTAGAACTTCTGCTCGGGCTGCTCCTCGGACGACCCGCCCCCCGGCGCCTCCGTCGGCGCCCCCCGGGTGGCCTCGGTCGACGCGTCACCGCAACCAATCGACAGGACCATCACGGCCAGCAACCCGGACAGGGTCGGCAGATGACGGCGTCGTCGGAGCGTGAGCTGCATGATGGGACCTATCTCTCGTGTGCGTCGTTCCAGCGGTCATGGAACCACACCCACTGGGCAGGGTTCCGGCGGATCAATTCCTCCAGCGCGCGGTTGCACCGGCGCGCCAGGACGACCTCGTCTTCGTCCGGTTCGATCGGGGCCAGATGGCGCACCACCCAGCCGCCGTCTTCGCGCGGCATGGCCGCCGGCAGCAGCGGCACCCCGCGCCGCCGCGCGATCTTGAGCGGCCCCAGCGGCGTCGGCGCCGGCCGCCCCAGGAACGGGATCTCCACGCTGGCGGCGTGCGTGTTCTGGTCCAGCAACACTCCCACGACCGCGCCCGACTCCAGCGCCCGCAGCAACGGTCGCGCGCCCGCGCTGCGCGGCAGGATCTCCAGCCCCACGGCGCGGCGCCGTTCCTGCAGCAGCCCGTCCACCCGCGCGTTGTGCACCGTCCCGGTGACCACCGCCATGCGGTCCAGATGGTGCGCGAGCCACGCGCCGAACAGTTCCCAGCACCCGATGTGTCCGGTCACCAGCAGCACGCCGCGCCCGCGCGCCAGCAGCGCCTTCATGACGTCGAGCGTCCCGCGGCCGTCGGGATCCACCGCTTCGCTCACGTCCGGGAATCCGCAGGCCGCCTCCCGCGGCGCCGTCAGCGATGCGTGAAGCGTCTCGCCCAGCGCCGCCGCCGAGTCCCTCAGGATCCCTTCGCGCCAGCTGTCCGATTGGTCCGGGAAGGTCCGCGCCAGATTCTCGCGAGCCCGCAGCGCGTCGCTCCGTCGCAGGACCAGAGCCGCCGTTCCTAATCCGCGACAGATCCCCCGGCCCCAGGTCGGAGGCAACCCCTCGACCCCGGCCAGGGCGCCCCGCGCTATCCGGAACCAGAACCGTCGCCGCAGGCGCCGACGCAGGGGCAACCGCTCGCTCACCGCTGTTCGCTCCCGTGATTGCAAGGCAAGTCCAAGCGCAGATTCGCCAGTATGGGGTCGCGCGTCAAGCACTTTCCGTGCCACCGAGTGATCCAGCGCTCGGCGAAACGGCCATACCCGTTCAAGAGGGTCTGCCGGAGCCGCCTCCTAGATGCCTAAGTTATTCATAAAAATAAATTTAGCCAGCCATCGCGGGATCTGCAAGGCAGAAGCAAAAAACCAAGCCAAGAGGCTCCTGGATCCCCGATTCACCCACCGGCTGCGGTCACAGCAAGCCGGCGCGCAGCACGTCGTGGATGTGCAGAAGGCCCAGCGGGCGGCGGTCGTCGTCGACCACGATCAGCAGCGTGATCGGCCCCTCCGCGCGTTCCTCCATCATCCGCAGCGCCCGCACGGCCAGAAGGTCCGGACCGATGGTCGTGGGCGCGGAGTTCATGGTCTCGGCGATGGGACGGTCGAGGGCATCCTCCTGCTGCAGCAGGACCCGCTTGACGTCGCCATCGACGCACACACCGGCCAGCCGCCCGTCGCGATCGACCACGCAGGTGCCGCCCAGTCGCTTGTCCACGATCTCGGGCAGGGCCTCGCGCAGCGTCATGTCCGCGGTCACCAGCGGCAGTTCGTCGCCGCTGTGCATCAGTTCGCCGACGCGGAGCAGCAGGCTGCGTCCGAGCACGCCGCTGGGATGGAAGACGGCGAAATCATCTCGGGTCAGACCCTTCAGGGTCAGCAGCGTGACCACCAGGGCGTCGCCCATGACCATGGCCGCCGTCGAGCTGGTCGTCGGCGCCAGGTTGAGCGGGTCGGCCTCGCGTTCGACGGGCACCGGCAGCACGATGTCGCAGGCCCGCGCCAGGTCGCTGTGCACGGCGCCGGTCAGCGCGATCGTGGTGACGTCGAAATTGCGGCAGGTCTGGACCAGGCGGGTGACCTCGGGGTTGTTGCCGCTGCGGCTGATGGCGATGAGCACGTCGCTGCGGCGGACGATGCCCAGATCGCCGTGCGCCGCCTCCACCGGGTGGATGAAGTGGCTGGGC
>CAZJMO010000013.1:14400-16785 GCA_964547085.1 uncultured Fibrobacteraceae bacterium
CGTCCATTCCCGCTGTCATGCAGGCCCGGCCTGTTGTGACATAGCCAAAGGGAACCGGTGCTGGTCAGGGAAGCCGCGATCTTGCGCGCGACGATCCCGCTCTTGCCCAGGCCCGTGACCAGGACGCGGTCGTCACATTCGAGCAGCACCCGCGCCGCGGAGACGAACCCCTTGTCGAGCGAATCCCCCACGGTCTTCAGCGCATTGATCTCCTGCACGAAGGTGTCGCGACCGAGCTTGAGGATCTGCTCGTCGGTCACCGGTCCCGGCCGATTCACTGGGTCACCTCCGGATCATCGGTGGGGCGCCCGGCCTCGGCCACGCGCTGGATGGACGACCCGTAGTCGCCCCTCGCCTTGAGGATCAGGTCGCAGACCTCGCGCACGGCGCCGTGTCCACCGCCGGCACGGGTCACCAGATCGCAGACCGCGCGTACCTCTGCGGGCGCGTCGGGCACGGTGACGGCAACGTCCGCCGCAGCCAGCGGCGGCAGATCCAGGAGGTCGTCGCCCATGTACAGGGTCTCCGCCGCGGTGCAACCGGTCTCGCGCCAGATCTCCTCCAGCGTCACGGCCTTGTTGAACCGCCCCATCTTGATGACCTCGAACTTCAGGTCGCGACAGCGCCGCTCCACCATGGCACTGGTGCGTCCGGTCAGCACCGCGCGCCGGATGCCGACCGCCCGGACCATCATCAGGCCCAGGCCGTCGCGCGCGTCGAACACCTTGAGGCTCTCGCCGTCGGGACCGAAGACCAGTCTGCCGTCGGTCATGATGCCGTCGCAATCGACGACCAGCAGACGGATGCGCGCCAGACGGATCGTGAGATCATCACCGACACGCTCGACGACGTCGCTGCGATACGTCGCGTCGTCCTGCAGTTGCCAGGAACCGCTCATACGGCCGTCTCCTCGTTGATCAGTTCGCGCAGACGGGCGAGCTTGCGCACCAGCGGTTCGAAGCGTTCGAGAGGAAGCTGGCTGCCCGCATCGCAGAGCGCCCGCGACGGCTCCGGGTGCACTTCCAGGAAGACGGCGTCGGCGCCGGCGGCCACGCCGCAGCGCGCCAGCAGCGGCACCAGCTCGGGCTTGCCGCCGGTCACCGTCCCGGTCGAGCCGGGCGTCTGGACCGAATGGGTGGCGTCGAAGACGACCGGTCGTCCGAGGTCGCGCATGACCTTCACCGAACGATAGTCCACCACCAGATCACGATAGCCGAAGAAGCTGCCGCGCTCGGTCAACAGGATCCGCTCGCCGCCCACCTTGGCCACCGCGTGGGCCATGTCGGCCGCCGCCAGGAACTGCCCCTTCTTGATGTTGACGACGCAGTCGGTGCGGCCTGCCGCCTCGAGCAACGACGTCTGCCGGCAGAGGAACGCCGGGATCTGCAGCACGTCCACCACCCGGGCCGCCTCGGCGCACTCGGCCGCCGCGTGCACGTCCGTCAGCACCGGCACGCCGACCTCGCGCCCGATCCGCTCCAGCAGATCCAGCCCGACCTCGGCGCCCGGACCGCGGTACGAATCGACGCTGGTGCGGTTGTCCTTCAGGTAGCTGCTCTTGAAGCAGTATCCCAGTCCCAGGCCGCGGCACACGTTCGCCAGGTACTCGGCCGTGCGCAGCATCTCGTCCGGATCCTCGAGCACGCAGGGGCCGGCGATGACGTAAAGGGGCCGGCCCTCGCCCACGCTCGCGTCCTTGATCGTCACCGGTCGGGCGGTGTTCATGCGGACCTCCTAGGCCTCGGTCGGCTCCGGACGGGTGGCTTCCTGATGCTCGGTCGCCGCCTTGCCGAACTCGCGGAACACGGGATGCGGCCGATGCGGACGGGATTTCAACTCGGGATGGAACTGCACCGCGAGGAAGAACGGATGCGACGGCAGTTCCATGATCTCCACCAGCCGCTCGTCCGGCGACGTCCCCGAGAAGACCACGCCCGCCGCCTCGAACGCCGCGCGGTACTCGTTGTTGATCTCGTACCGGTGCCGATGGCGCTCGGAGACCTCGTCGGTCCCGTAGCACTGATACGCCAGCGTCTCCGGCTTGACCCGGCACGGCCAGGCCCCGAGCCGCATGGTGCCGCCCATCATGTCGATGTACTTCTGGTCCTCCATCAGGTGGATCACCGGATGCGGGGTCGCCGGGTCGAACTCCGCGCTGTTGGCCATGTCCAGGCCGGCCAGGTCGCGGCCGATGTCGATCATGGCGCACTGCAGCCCCAGGCAGATCCCAAGGAACGGGATGCTCCGCTCCCGAGCGTACCGGATGGCGTTGATCTTGCCCTGGATGCCGCGGTCGCCGAAGCCGCCGGGAACCAGGATGCCGTGGCAGTCCTGCGCTCGGCGGCGGCTGGACCGGCGTGGTATCGACCGAAAGCGTCGAGCCGG
>CAZJMO010000013.1:16795-19313 GCA_964547085.1 uncultured Fibrobacteraceae bacterium
CAGGATGCCATGGCAATTCTGGAAGATCTCGGCCATGTGCGCCTCGCCGACCTCGCGGCCCTCGAGGCTCTCGCTGTCGACCCACACCTGGTCGACGCCCACATGGTTGGGAATGCCGGCGTGGACGAAGCTCTCGGTGATGCTCTTGTAGGCGTCCTTCAACTCGATGTACTTGCCCACGATCGCGATCCGCACGCGGTCGGGCGGATTGATGATGATGCCGGTCATCCGCTCCCACTCGGACAGGTCGGCCGGGTGCGGCGGCTCGATGCCCAGGCGGTCGCACACCAGGTCGTCCATGTGCTGCTCGTGGTAGTTCGGCGGCACCTGGTAGATGGACTGCACGTCGATGCCGTCGAAGACGAACTCCCGCGGCAGGTTGCAGAAGAGTGCGATCTTGCGGCGCGCGTCGTCGCCGATCGGGTGCTTGGCCCGGCAGATGAGGAAGTCGGCCTGGATGCCGATGCTGCGCAGCTCGGCCACCGAATGCTGGGTCGGTTTGGTCTTGATCTCGCCCGCGGTCTCGATGTACGGCACCAGCGTCAGGTGGACCGAACAGGTGTCCTCGTGGGGCAGTTCCAGACGCAGCTGACGGATGGCCTCGAGGAACGGCTGCGACTCGATATCGCCGACGGTGCCGCCGATCTCGGTGATCACGACATCGATGTCGTCGCTCTTCTCCGCGGGCAGCATGATCCGGCGCTTGATCTCGTCGGTGACATGAGGGATCACTTGAACAGTGCGTCCCAAGTACTTGCCTTTGCGCTCGTTGTAGAGGATGGTCTCATAGACCTTGCCCGCCGTCAGATTGTTGTCCTGGGACAGATTGACGTCGGTGAAGCGCTCGTAGTGGCCCAGATCGAGGTCGCATTCGGCGCCGTCCTCGAGCACGTAGACCTCGCCGTGCTGGTACGGGCTCATGGTCCCGGGGTCGACGTTGAGGTAGGGGTCGAACTTCTGCAGGACGACCTTGAGACCGCGCGCCGTCAGCAGGTTGCCGAGGCTCGCCGCCGCGATGCCCTTGCCCAGCGCCGAGACCACGCCGCCGGTGACGAAGATGTACTTGGCCATCAACCGTTCCTTCCCTGGGGCCCGCCGTCCGGGCCGTTGCCGCCGCCGTTGCGCGCGCTCCAGAGGGCGCGCACCCGCTCGAGATCGGCGGGCGTATCCACGCCCACCGGGCCGTCTTCGATCATGACCACCTTGACGGCGAGCCCGTTCTCCATGGCCCGCAGCTGTTCGAGTCCCTCGATCCGTTCCAGCCGGCCGCGAGGCCAGGTCAGGAACCGTCGCAGGGCGTCCGTGCGCCAGGCGTAGAGTCCGACATGACGCAGGGCGGCGTCCCGCGGCGCCGAACTCGCGCCGCCCGGAAACACGCCGGGAATGGGAGCTCGACTAAAGTACAGGGCTCGGCCCGCCCGGTCCACCAGGACCTTGACGGTGTTGGGATCGCTCCAGTCGTCGTCCGGGCCGAACGGGTGCGCGCAGGTGGCCAGACCGGCCTGCGGATCGTCCCGCAGCGCCCGCACCAGCCGGTCGCCGACCGCCGGATCCAGCAACGGTTCGTCCCCCTGCAGATTCACCACCACGGCCGCGTCGCGCCCCGCGAGGACTTCGCCGATACGGTCGGTGCCCGTGGGATGGTCGCCCGTCATGACGACCTCGTGACCGGCCTGCGCAACGGCGTCGCGGATGCGCGCGTCGTCGGTCGCGACGACCACCGCGTCGGCCTCCTGCATGCCCAACGCCCGCTCCACCGTCCGGACCACGAGCGGCCGGCCGCCGAGGTCGGCCAGCGCCTTGCCCGGGAACCGGCTCGACCCGAATCGCGCCGGGATCACCACCAGCACTCCGTCGCTCATCCTCGACCTCCCCCGTCCTCACGCGTTCCATCGGGTTTTCGGGCAAAGAGAAACCCGCCCCGGTGAGGGGGCGGGTTTCCGTGCGACCCGCAGGTCACGTCGATGCTAGCTCGGCTGCACACAGACACGCTTCCGGTTCTTCCCGAAGTTCTCGAAAACAACCGTGCCCTCGATGAGGGCGAACAGGGTGTCGTCACCACCGCGGCCGACGTTGCGGCCGGGATGGATCTTGGTGCCGCGCTGCCGCACCAGGATGGTGCCGGCGGTGACGGCCTGGCCGCCAAAGCGCTTGACCCCGAGATACTGGGGGTTGGAATCGCGGCCGTTACGAGTCGAGCCGCCTGCTTTTTTGTGAGCCATATCTGGTCTCCTGTCGCGCCGCGCCCAAAGGCACGGTCCACTAGGCGTTGATGCCCGTGATGCTCACCTCGGTGAAAGGCTGACGATGGCCCTTCTTCCGACGGTAATTTTTGCGCCGCTTGCGCTTGAGGACGACGATCTTGCGGCTGCGACCGTGACGCAGCACCTCGGCGGCCACGGTGGCCCCCTCGACGCTGGGCGCGCCGACCTTGATGTCTTCACCGTCGGACAGCAACAGGACCTCATCGAAGGTCACATTCGCGCCGACCTCGTCCTCCAGAAGCGGTACCTGCAGC
>CAZJMO010000014.1:0-2894 GCA_964547085.1 uncultured Fibrobacteraceae bacterium
GACCTCGATGCTGGTGCGCGTGTCGAGGTTGCCGGTCGGTTCGTCCGCCAGCAGCAGCGACGGTTCGGTCACCAGCGCGCGGGCGATCGCCACGCGTTGCTGCTGGCCGCCCGACAGCTCGTTGGGCTGGTGGTCGCGGCGGTCGCCCAGTCCCACGCGCGTGAGCGCCTTGGCGGCCGCGACGGCAGGGTCCAGCTTGCGGCCGGAACGGTCGTAGAGCAGGGGCAACTCGACGTTCTCCTGCGCGCTGGTGCGCGCCAGCAGGTTGAATCCCTGGAAGACGAAGCCGAGATGGCGGTTGCGGATGTCGGCCAGCCGATCGCGATCGAGGTTCTCGACCCGCTCGCCGTCCAGTTCGTACGTGCCGGCGGTGGGTCGGTCGAGGCAGCCCACGATGTTCATGAGCGTGGATTTGCCCGAGCCGGAGGCGCCCATGACGGCGACCATCTCGCCGGCGGCGATCGTCAGGTCGATGCCGCGCAGCGCGTCGACCCGGTTGCGTCCCATGATGTAGGTCTTGTGCAGATCGGACAGGGCGATGACGGTGCGTGGTGCGGACATGGCTAGAATCCTCCCGGGGCCGGAGGGCCGGGGCGACGGTCGCCGCCTTGCTGCTGCTGGAACGGTGATGCGGTGCTGCTCGCGGCCGCGGCGGTGCTCGACACGCCGGCGATCACCTGCTGTCCGGCTTCGAGTCTGCGGCCCATGACGACGGTGTTCGTGCCGTCGCTGATGCCGGTGCGGACCGGGATCATGGCGAGTTCGCCGGTCTCGTCGACGACCCAAAGCGCACCGCGGTTGCTCGGCGCCGCGGCGTTTTCATGACCGGCGGGTCGATCGGCGCGCGGGTTCGTGCCGCCGTCCATGTCGGCCTGTCGCGCGGCGCGCATCCGTTCGACGGCGGCCGTCATCGTCGCCTGGTCCGGCTTGTAGCGCAGCGCGGCGTTGGGCACATGCAGCACGTCGGTCGCGGTGTCGACCAGGAAGTCCACCGTCGCGGTCATACCCGGCAGGAGGCGCCCGTCCGGGTTGGCCACGTCGACGACCGCCGTGTAGTTGACCACGTTCTCCTCGGTCGCCGATTGCAGCCGCAACTGCCGGACCGTACCGGTGAAGACGTCTTCGGGATAGGTCTGCACGGTGAAGCGGGCGGTCTGTCCCTCGGCGATCTGGCCGATGTCGCTCTCGTCGACCATGGCCAGGATCTGCATGCGCGTCAGGTCGCCGGCGACGAGGAAAAGCTCGGGTGCCGAGAAGCTGGCCTGCACGGTCTGGCCGACATCCACCGCGCGGGCGATGACCGTGCCGCCGATCGGCGAGGTGATGGTGGCGTAGCTGAGGTTCTGCCGGGTGCGGTCCAGATCGACCGCGGAGGACTGCACCGAGGCTCGCGCGATATCCAGGTTGTACTGGGCCTCGTTGTACTCGCGGTCGGAGACCAGTCCCTCGACATGGAGGGCCCCGACGCGCGCGTACTCGCGCTGGGCCTGCCGCAGTTCCGCCTCGCTTCGAGCGCGCTGCGCCTCGGCCGCGGCCACGGCGTTGGTGAGCAGGGTGGTGTCGATGCGGGCCATGACCTGGCCGGCCTCGACGGGGTCGTTGAAGTCGACACAGATCTCGTCGACGATGCCGGAGACCTGGGTGCCCACCTGCACCGTGATCACGGCGTCGAGCGTGCCGGTGGCCGAAACGACGGCCTCGACATCCCCCTGCTGGACCGTTACCAGGCGGTAGTGCACGGTCTCGTGGCTGCGGCTGTTGCGGATCGTCCAGGCCAGGACCCCGACGACCACCAGTACGATAACGGCGAGGAACGCTTTCTTCATGATCGGGCCTCCGGGGAAGAGTCGGCGCAGCGTCGTGTTCGGTGTCCCGAACGTGCGACCGGCCGGAATCCTGCGGTGCGGAATCCGGCCGGCGGC
Source organism: uncultured Fibrobacteraceae bacterium (assembly GCA_964547085.1). Lineage (GTDB taxonomy): Bacteria > Krumholzibacteriota > Krumholzibacteriia > LZORAL124-64-63 > LZORAL124-64-63 > Glo-17. The sequence goes on from CAZJMO010000014.1 coordinate 1,923, forward strand.
ATGGACCCTTGATTTTGGAATCGCGTTCTAGCGCGCGAGCACCATCCGCCCCTGCCCGGCGCCGTCGGGCACGGCGATGCGGTAGACGTAGACGCCCGAGGGCAGGCTGCGGCCGGCGTTGTCGCGACCGCGCCAGTCGAAGTGGAATACCCCGGCCGGAGCGACGAAGGTCTGGCGCCACCGGCGGCGACCGGCGAGGTCGAAGACTTCGAAATGGCCGGGGCCGCCCTGCTTGCTGCGGAAGGCGATCACCGTCGCGGGGTTGAACGGGTTGGGGGCGTTGCCGAGCAGGGCGAAGGCCGCGGGCGTCGTCGGCGCCCCGACGGGACCCGGCTCATCCATTTCCCAGGTGTCGTCGTTGACGGTGTAGTCGCCGTAGCCGCTGGTCTCGATCACCACGTGGCCGCCGACGATCGTCATGTCTTCAGCCGGGAGCGTCGCGCCGGACCCGGTCTCCGTCATGTAGACGAACACGTCCGGGCTCTGCATGCGTTCCAGCGGCGCGGCGTGGGGGTGGCCGTAGCTGTTGTTGCCGACGGAGATCACCGCCACCTCGGGCGTCGTGAGGTTCAGGAAGTTCGCGTTGCTGGCGGTGTCGCTGCAGTGGTGGTCGACCTGGTAGACCTCGATATCGGCGCGTCCGAGCTGCTCGAGTTCCTGCGCCAGCCCGGTCTCGATGTCCACGTGGCTGCCGTCGTCGGTGCCGATGAGGTCGCCGGCCTGGAAGTAGTCGAAGTCGCCGCACTCGATCAGGAGCGCGATGCAGTACTCGTTCTCGATCGTCCCGGAGTCGTAGGGCGGATTCACCTCGCCGTTGCCGTTGACCGCGATGCAGGTGGCGGTGACGCCGTCGCCAAGGTCGAAGACCTGGCCGTCGCTGATCGTTTGACGCGCGGCGCCGGCCGCCGCGACGTAGCTGGTGTAGGTCAGGGTATCGTAATCCCAGCCGCGGTCCCAGACGCCTGCGGTCGC
>CAZJMO010000014.1:2904-4045 GCA_964547085.1 uncultured Fibrobacteraceae bacterium
CGTCAGGCCATGGGGCGGCCCGCCTCGCACGCGCCCGCGGCGGTCGCGCCGGTGCGGTTGAGGACCTCGTCCATGCCGCCGATGTGGTCGGCGTGGTAGTGGCTGACGACGACGTAGTCGAGGCTGGTGATCCCGAGACTCGTCAGGTACGGCAGGATCACGTCGGAGCCGGTGCCGTTGGGGCCTCCGTCGAACAGGAGTGTGGTGCCGCTGCTGGACTGGACGAGGGTGGCGTCGCCCTGTCCGACGTCCAGGACGGTGATCGTCACGGAGGCGAATGCCGTCGTTGCGGTGAGGAGAAGAACAAGCCCGACGATCAAGCGCCGCATCATGTGGGTCCTCCGGTTGTGCCTTCGAAATTGTGTCCGTCGGTTCGAGTTGCCTTCGGATGTGTCTAAATTTGATAAACCACCAGAAAGAGGGCAACTTTTATGCTGTGCACGAGAGTGGCTCGAGGCCAGACACAATCTTGCAGGCACAAGGTATGATATCAAGAAATCGACCGCCTGTGAAGGCGGTCGATGACAATAATAGGTCCTGAAATGTCGCCTATCAACCCTTCCCCACCTGTTCCCGGAGCCATTTGCTGGTCACCGACTTCGGCCGCTCGATGGGCATCATCATGGCCCGGTTCCATACCAACTGGGCGCACATGCCCATCACGCGGCTCACCGAGAACATCACGGTGTAGAATGGGAATTCGGTCATTCCGTAGTGGTACAGGAGCGCGCCGCTGCCGGCGTCGACGTTGGGCCAGGGGTTCTTGGCCTTGCCGTGTTCGCGCAGCACGTCGGGCACGACGCGGAAGATCCGGCCGACCAACTGCACGATCTCGTCGTCGCCGAAGTGCTCCTCTCCGAAGTGGTAGAGCGCGGTGAATCGAGGGTCGGTCACGCGCAGGACGGCGTGGCCGTAGCCGGGAATGACGCGGCCCGAATTGAGGGTCTCCCAGGCGAATTCCCGGAGCTGGTCCTCGCTGGGAAGGCCGCCGAATCTGTCTCGGACGGTGAGGACCCACTTCAGGCATTCCTGGTTGGCCAGGCCGTGCAGCGGACCGCTGAGGCCGTTGAGTCCCGCGGAGACCGAGTAGTAGGCGTCGCTCAGCGCCGAGCCGACCAGGTCGCAGGTGTGGGCCGAGACG
>CAZJMO010000014.1:4055-10453 GCA_964547085.1 uncultured Fibrobacteraceae bacterium
GCCCTCGGGGTCGCAGTGCAGCACCAGGTAGAGGCGCAGGGCGTCGGCGGCCTCGGCGTGGACGTCGCGCAGACCGAGCATGTGGGCGAAGTTCTCGGCGAAGTTGAGGCCCGGCTCGGGCGCGATACGCAGACCGCGGTCGAAGCGCTGGCGGTAGATCGCCGCCGCGATGGTCGGCATGCGGGCCAGCAGGTCGAGGCAGTCCTCGAGCATGGATTGCCAGAAATCGGTGCGGGCGACGCCCTCGCCGTACGCCTGCACGAACTTGCTCTCGCCCTGCATGCTGAGCACCGCCGTGTCGAGCATGCACATGGGGTGGGAATCCGCCGGCAGGCTCTCGAGGACCTGCCAGACGTAATCCGGGACGACCGCGCGGCCGGCCAGGTCCGCGCGCAGATCCTCATGAGCGGTGGGGTCGGGCAATTCCCCGGTGGACAGCAAGTAGAAGATTGCCTCGGGGGTGTGGTCGGTGAGTTCCGCGAGGGGCGTGCCGCGGATCATCAATCCCTTGTCGGGGGGAACCTCGCTGGTGTCGCAGATCATGCTCTTGACGCCGCGGGCGCCGCCCAGGGCCTGCGCCAGGGTGACCTGACTGATGACGTGGTCGCCGTGGTTCTTGACCAGATCGTGGAGTTCGGTTCGCCAGACGGGAATCAACTCCGACAGTCGTTCGTGCAGGGTCGCCATGGCACTCTCTTCCTCAACCCGGCGTTGTCGTCCGGGACCGCTAATCCGAAGCCTCGAGTTACGACAAACTAGTTGAGTCTTGTATGTCGGCAACCGTCTTGGTGGTGGTTGCATCGAGCGCGCGTGTGTAGCTTGTCGGCGACAGACGAAAATCGACTCGTAACCAAGGAGGACCGTGAATGGACGCCGACGTGCGGGAATGCGTGAAGATCCTGGATGAAGCCGTGGCCTTCGAAGAAACCGGCATGGCGTTCTTTCTCGACCGTGCCGAGAACGCGACCAGCCAACTCGAACGCAATCTCTTCCGGTCGCTGGCGGAGGACGAGAAGGGTCACAAGGCCTACCTGTTGCAACTCAAGGCGCAACTGCTCGTCAACAACAACCCCGACGACATGAAACTGGAAGACGAGGAAGAGCCGCACAGCATGCGGCAGGTCTTCGAGTCGGCGCTCGAGAACGCGGTCGATCCGTACACGCCGGAGGATTCGTCGGAACTGGAGATCCTCAAGGGCGCCATGGACGTGGAACGCCGGGGTTACGAGATGTACACGAAAGCGGTCGAGACGGTGCGCTCGGAACGGGCCAAGGCGATCTTCGGCGCGCTGGCCGTCGAGGAACAGGGGCACTTCACGCTGCTGAAGAACACCTACGACTTCATGGCCGACCCCGACGGTTGGCACGGCTTCGACGAGAATCCCATGCTCGACGGCGGCTAGTCCCAGGACCTATATTGCGCGATCCGGCGGCCGCTCGGGTGAGGGCGGCCGTCGTTTCCTTGTCCTGGAGGGTTCCCTTGTCCGCAGCCAGCGCGTTCTTCACCGACATCATCGCCATGGCGCCCATGGCCCAGGGCGGCAACCTGCCGTACCGCCGCCTCTGCCGCGAGTTCGGGGCCGATCTGACCTGCAGCGAGATGGTGATCGCGGACAAGCTCGTCAAGGGCGGTGAGAAGCCGCTGATGCGCCACCACGCGAGCGAAGGCACCTTCGGCGTCCAGCTGTGCGGCAAGCGCGAGGAGACCCTCGTCGAGGGCGCGCGTCTGGCCGTCGATCAGGGAGCGCATTTCATCGACCTCAACTTCGGCTGCCCCATCGACCTCATCGTCCGCCGCGGCAGCGGGTCGGCGCTGCTGAAGAAGCCGCGCAAGCTGGCGGCGCTGGTGGCCGCGGTGCGCGCGGCGGTCGACGTGCCGCTGTCGGTGAAGATCCGGTCGGGCTGGTCCGAGACGAAGATCAATGCCGTGGAGGTCGGGCTGGCGGCCGAGGAGGCCGGCGCGGATGCGCTCATGGTGCACGGTCGGACGCGGGCGCAGCGCTACAAGCGGAGTGCGGACTGGGAGATCATCGCGCGCGTGGCCGAGGCGTTGACGGTGCCCGTGGTCGGCAACGGGGACATCCTGACGCCGTGGGATCTGGACCGTCGCCGCGCCGAGACCCCGGTGCGGTCGTTCCTGGTGGCGCGTGGGTGTCTCATCAAGCCGTGGATCTTCAAGGAACTTGCCGAGGGCCGACCGTGGCAGCCGACGACCCCGGAGCGATGGGCGGTCATGCGCCGCTACCTGGACTTCGCGCTCGAGCATTTCGGGGACGACGAGAAAGGTCTCGGACGGGCGCATCGCTTCGTCATCTGGCACCTGCATTTCTGGAACCGCTGGCGCCCCTACGCCGAGGCCGACTTCCAGGCGCAGCTGCCCGAATCGCTCATCCAGATGCGTGACAACGATCTCGCCGGCGACGCCGAGGCGGCCTTGCTCGCGAGCCCCGACGAGGTCGATCACGAGGTCATCTGGCGCCGATTGGTTGACATGGATTTTCCCGGCGTGTAGGTTCTGAACCTAGGTTCCGGGTGGAGTCCCGGGACCATGCAGTCGCATCGGCGGCTCGACGATCAGCGGAAGTCCGGTGAAAATCCGGCGCGGCCCCGCCACTGTAATCGGCGACGAAACCCGCACCACGCCACTGGAAACGCGATCCCCAGGGATGGGAATCGCACCTCCGGGAAGGCGCGGGGAGTAGGACGACCCGTGAGCCAGGAGACCGATCCCGAGCCCTCGTCCGTCACCTTCGTGGGAGAGGTACGGCAGTGTCGGTCCCCAGGACCGAGGGCCCCGGACGCTCATGGCGTCCGTGCGTTCTCCATGATTTCTGTTGTTCGGTGAAGACCCGCCTGCTGGGCGGCGTTTTCGCGTGCCTGGCGGCGACGGTCCCGCTGTTGCCGGCGACTGCCGCCGCGTTTGCCCCGGTGGAAGCCGCCGCGGACGCCGCCCTGGTCACGGTGTTGCGGGACACCATGGTCGTGCGCGGCCGCAGCCTGGCCGACCGCGTTTTCCCCGCGGCGCCGAGCGTGGTCACCGTCGTCGATCTGGAGGCGGAGCAGGGAGGCGCGGACCTGGCCGAGTTGCTGGCGCGCGTGGCCGGCCTGCAGGTCCGCCGCTACGGCGGCATCGGCGCCGAAGTCGTTGCGTCGATCCGCGGTTCGAGCGGGTCGCAGGTCCTGGTCCTGGTCGACGGTCTGCCGCTGGCCGATGCGCAGCACGGCGCGGTCGACATCTCCCAGCTTCCGCTCGAGCGGTTCGGCACCGCCGAGATCCATCGCGGTCTGGTGCCGACCGGCTTCGGCGGCATCGGCGCCGCAGGCGCGGTGAACCTGCGGACGCGCGAGGGCGCCGAGGGACCGGGCGTTCGCCTGTTCACCGGCAGTCTCGGCGACGTCGGGGGCCGGGTCAGCTACGGCGCGTCGTCCGCGGACGGAAGGCGACGCGGTCTGGTCCTGGCGCACGGTCGGCGCATCGACAACCGCTTCGAGTTTGCGCCGCGCATCGAGGCGGCGCAGGTCGACCTCTATCCCGACACGCTCTGGACCCGCGACAACGCAGACTTCGAGGAGTGGGGCTGGTTCGGGCTCGGCGAACTGGAGGGCGACGCGGGGCTGGTCCGGGCGTCGGCGGGCGGGTTCCGTCGTGACGGCGGGCGGCCGGGTCCGTCCACGTTCGCGTCGCCGCACGCCCGTGTCCGCCACGAACGGTGGGACGTCCGTCTGGGCGCCGTCAACACCGACCGGTCCCTGAGCGCGGACGTGACCGCCGCGCGGCTGGAGGACCGGCTTTACGATGATGATCGCGAGGTCGGTGTCGATCCGGCGGGGACGACGCACGCGGTGAGCGAGGATCTCCTGGGCCGCGTCGTCTGGTCGCCGCAGTGGCGGCTCGAGGATCTCCTGCCCGGCTTGCCCGACGGCGATCTGGGGCTGACCGTCGGCGGCGACTCGCGCTGGCAGTGGTATCGCGAGAGTTTCAACGGCGACGACCGGCCGCGCCGCAACCGCCGCACGGTCTCGGCCTTCGCGGATATGGGCCTGGTCCTGCACGGACCACGGCTGACGCTGCGCCCCGGCTGGCGTTGGCAGCGCAACCACGATGATTTCCCGCCCACGCCGGCGCTGCCCTGGCTGCCGGAGGAGCAGGGCGCCGTCCACGATCAGGATTCGGTTTCGCCGTCGGTCGGTCTCAGCTGGGAGCCCGTGCCCGACCGCGTCGTGGTCGCGGCGCACTGGCACGAGACGGTGCGCCAGCCGACCTGGGTCGAGCTCTTCGGACAGCCCGGCGGCCTGGTCGGCAACCGCAACCTGCAACCCGAGGAGGTCGTCGGTCGTGATCTCGGGGTGCGCTGGTCGGCGCCCGGATCAGGAGCGGTCGTGCGCGTGACGGCCTTCGAGCAGATCACCGAGCAGACCATCCTCTGGTACCTCGCGGGCTTCGGCATGGTCAAGCCGTCCAATGCGGGCCGCACGCGGACCCGCGGCCTGGAGGTCGAAGGTGTCGTGCAGCGCGGGCCATTCGATCTGGCGCTCAACGTGACGCGCCAGGATGCCGAGGATCGCGGCGGTCTGGACGACATCAACAAGGGAAACGCGCTGCCGTTCCTGCCCGACTGGGAAGTCTATGCGGACCTCCGCTGCCAGCTGGGCGATTGGCGTCCGGGTGTGACGTATGTCCACGAATCGATTGCCTTCACCGACCGCTACAACGACCCCGGCGCCCGCACGCCGGTCGTCAACCTGATCAATCTGTCGCTGGCGCGCACGTGGCGCGGCGGCATCTGGGGCGAGGGCCGCGAGGCGGTCGTCACCGTCGAGATGATCAACGTCACCGATCGACAGAATTACGACGTGGAGAACTATCCGCTGCCCGGCCGGAGTCTGCGGCTGGCCGTTCACTGGCAATGAAACCCGTTCCCGGAGGCCCACCATGCACTCGTGTCTCGCGGTTCCACTGCTCCTGATCCTTGTCGTGCCCGTGGTTGCCCAGACGCACGGCGCGGTCATCGCCTCGGACTACATCACCAGCGCCGCGGTCGGCCGGATCGACCTCGACGCCCCCTGGACCGTCACGCCCGATCTGGAGCCCGTCTACAACGATGCGCGCGGCCGGTGGCACGACGGTCTGGTCTACATTCTCAATCGCGCCGGCGCCGACAACCTCCAGATCCTCGACCCGGAACAGGACTACGCCACGATCGAGCAGTTCAGCCTCGGCCTCGGGCGGAACGTCGGCGACATCGCGTTCCTCGACGACGGCACCGCCTACGTCAGCTGCTACGACACCACCGAACTGCTGCACGTCGACCTCGCCGGCGGCGCGATCCTGCACGTGATCTCGACCGCCGCGTTCGCCGACGCCGACGGGCTGCCCGAGACCGGCTGGCTCCACCGCGACGGCGACCGTCTCTTCGTGACCTGCGAGCGCCTCGACCGCGACAACTGGTACAGCCCGGTCGGCGACAGCTACGTGCTCGTGATGGACGTGGCCACGCGCGAGTGGATCGACTGCGACCCCGTGACGAGCGGCGTCCAGGGCATCCGGCTGGCGGCGAGCAATCCGTACTGCCGGCCCGTCGTGGACGGCGACCGCCTGCTTCTCGGCTGTGTCGGTTTCTACGGCATGCAGGACGGCGGCGTCGCGGTGATCGACATGACCGACCTCGTGTCGCTCGGCCTCGAGATCGACGAGGCCGCGCTCGGCGGTGATCTGGCGTGCGTCGCTTCGGGGCCGGCCGGCCGGCGTCATGTCGTCGTCAGCGACGCGAATTTCACGACGGCCGTGAAGGCCTACACCGTCGGCGGCGCCGTGACCGTGGTTCATCAGGGCGTCGGTTTCGACCATGCCGACATCGCCTACGACGGCGACTTCGAACTCTTCGTCGCCGACCGGCGCCCGGGCGATGCGGGCGTGCGTGTCTTCGACGCCGCGTCCGGCGCCCAGCTCACGAGCGGCCCGCTGGCGACAGGCATGGCGCCGTCGTCGTTCATCCTGCCGCCGCACGGCACGGAAACGGCTGTTCCCGACGGCCTGCCCGTCGCTGCAGTGACGATGGCCGCGCCGTGGCCCAACCCGGCCAACCCGGTCACGAACGTGGCGCTGGTCGCGCCGGCGGGCTCGGTGATCGAGCTGCGCGTGATCGACCTTCGCGGGCGACTGGTGCGCCGCGCCCGCGTGACAGCCGGCGCCGACGGCCGCGTCGCCTGGACCTTCGACGGTCGCGACGGCCGCGGTCGGAATGTCGCCTCGGGCGTCTATCGCTGCGTGGCGCAGACCCGGAGCGGATTTGCCGCCCGGAGCCTGACGATGATCCGGTAGTCGGGACCCGAAGCGGCGTCGAACCGCCGTTTTCCAGGGAGGCAATTTCCTTGCTCCCGCCCACGGGTTCGTTACT
>CAZJMO010000014.1:10463-18994 GCA_964547085.1 uncultured Fibrobacteraceae bacterium
CCGTCAACACAATCCCGCCCGCGCATCAGGCGGCGGCGGCGTCAACCCAGACGCTGACGACGAACATCAGCACGCTCGGAACCACGTCGCGCACCGGCGATCGCGGCGAGACCGGTCTCGTCGACGGCAGTCGGACCAGCAAGGCCGACCGGCGCGTGTCCCTGTACGGCGAGGTCGACGAGCTCAACTGCGTGATCGGCCAGGCGGTGGCCGGCCTCGACGCCGAGCCGTTCGCCGAACTGCGGGCGGACCTGGCCCGGATCCAGGCCGAGCTCTTCGAACTGGGCGCCCTGCTCGCCGATCCCGGTCGCTGCCGGGCGCTCGGCGACGGTACGTCCGAGGATCAGGGCCCCGACGGCGCGGCGCTCGAACCGGTGATCGACCGCCTCGCGACGGATCTGCCGCCGCTGCGCGTGTTCATCCTGCCGGGCGGCACGCCCGCCGCGGCGACGCTCCACCTGGCGCGGACGGTCTGTCGGCGCGTCGAGCGCGCGGCCGTCGCCGGGCGCGGGGAGGGCCTCGCCATCCCCGACGGCGCGGTCGTGTACCTGAACCGGCTGAGTGACCTGCTTTTCATCGCCGCGCGGCTGGCCAACCACGCCGTCGGGCACGACGACGTTCCGTGGCCCGGCCGCCGGGCCGAACGGTAGACCGGGAGCCACCGTGACACTGGGTTCGTTCCTCTCCTCCAGATTGCTGCGACGGGCCGCGAATACCGAGGTCGGCGGCGGTGTACCTCTGCCACGCGCCGCCGCCGTCTCCGATGTCGGTGCCGATCCCGATCAGCAGGACATCATCCGCGTCCAGGCTGGAGACGCCGCAGGATTCGAGGCCCTCATGGAACGCTACCGACACCGCGCATACGGGCTGGCCCTCGGTTTCGTCGGCAGCCACGACGACGCCATGGACGCGGTCCAGAAGTCGTTCATCCGCATCCACCGGTCGCTCGGACGCTTCCGCGCCGGCGAGCCGTTCTTCCCCTGGTTCTACCGCATCGTGCGCAACACCGCGCTGAACCAGAAGCGGGACGAGTCCCGGCACCGCGGCGACTGCCCGCTGGATTGGGTGACCGAGCCGGCGCAGCTGCCGTCGCCGTTGCAGGAGGCCGAGGCCGAGCAGCTGCGGGTGCGCCTGTGGGCGGCGGTCGAGTCGCTGAGCGACGAATTGCGCGAGGTCTTCCTGCTGTACACGTTCCAGGGGCTGAAGTACCGCGAGATCGCCGAGCTGCTCGACATTCCGCTCGGCACGGTCATGTCGCGGCTGCACGCCGCCCGACAGCGCATCCGACGGGAGCTCGGAGAAGAGGAGGTGTCCGCATGAACGACCGGCGACTCTTCGACCCCGCGCACGACGGACCGCTGATCTCCGCCTACGCCGACGGCGAACTCCAGGGAGACGACCGCGCGCTCGTGGCGTGGTGGGTCGAGAACGACGTCCGCGCGGGCCAGGAGCTGGACCGCGTCGTGAATCTCAAGGCGTTCACCGACCATCTGCAGTTACGCGAGGCGCCCCGCGAGGCGTGGGAGGATTTCCACAGCAAGGTCTACAACCGGAGTGAACGGAGCCTGGGCTGGATGCTGGTCCTGATCGGCGCCGCGGTGGTCGGCGGCTATCTGGTGCTCCGGGTCGCGGTGGCCCTGCTCATGGCCGCGATTCCCCTGGTCGTGCGGCTCGGCGGTCTGGCCGTCGGCGCCGGCCTCCTGCTGCTGTTGATCTCCGCGTTGCGGCAGCGACTCTTCAGCCGCAAACGCGACCGCTACGACGACGTTGTCCGCTGACGGAGGATTTCCATGCTGGTCTCGACCCTCGAACACGTTCCCGGCAAGCACATCGTCAAGGTCATCGGCCTGGTCAAGGGCAACACCGTCCGCGCCCGACATCTCGGCCACGACCTCATGGCCGGCCTCAAGAACGTCGTCGGCGGCGAGATCGACGATTACACCAAGATGATCGCCGAGAGCCGTGAACAGGCCCTGGACCGCATGATCGCCCAGGCCCGCGAGAACGGCGCCAACGCCGTCGTCGGCGTCCGCTTCGCCACCTGCGAGATGATGGAGCACGCCGCCGAGATCCTGGCCTACGGCACCGCAATCATCATCGAAGACGCCTAGCCTGTCTCCCCCGACCCCTCATAACGGAAGATGGTGGTGGGGATGGATCGGTGTTCGTTCAGGTTGTACAGCCCGGCGAGACGGTCGTAGAGATCGTCGCACGCGGGCTCGTCCAGCGCCGTCGTCCACAGGACCTTGACCTCGCGGCCGCAGCGCCCGCTCTCGATGTCGGCGATCGATGGGAGGGTGGCCAGCACGGTTCCGTGCGTGCCGATCCGCCGCAGGAGCAAGTAGGCCGCGAGGAAGCTCGGCTGGCGACCCGGGTGGAAGCCGCGGTAGGTCTCGAAGGTGCGCTCGCCGCGTTTCAGGGCGCTGAGGATCTGGAGCTGGACGGTGCTCGAGAGGTCGAACGGCTGGCGCACGAGGTCGTCCAGATCCCGCCCGTCCTCGGCGGCCACGGTCTCTTCGGCGGTGAGTTCCTGCAGGGACGCGAGCATCGCGGCCGGGGGATCGGCCGGGGCGCCGGGCAACTGGCTGGCGGTCTCGGTGAGCACGGTCACTGCGTCCAGGATCAGATCCATGCGTTCGGGCGTCAGCGCGAATCGTTCGGCGCGCAGGTAATCGAGCACGGTCTCGAGATGGTGTGCGAACACGGCCTGGGGCTCGGCTTCGAGGACGGTCAGGTGGCCCTTGGCGGCGTGCAGGCGACGGAAGGCGGCGTCGAGCTTCTCACGGCTGTCGGGCGCTGTTTCCAGGCTCAGCAGATCGTCCTGGAGCCCCTGCAGGCAGGCGGTCAGTTCCAGCCGCAGGCTCTCGGCTTCCTCGCTGTCGGCCGGAAAGCCGTCGCCGGGCGAGGAGGTTGGGCGCGCGGCGGGCGCGGACATCGCCGGTGCGGCGTCGAGCACGATGGTGGCGCCGTTGTCGATCGCCGGCGGATCGATGGCGATTTTCCTGCCGGTGTCGAGCGCGTCGGTGTCGCCCTGCGAGTGTGCCACCAGCGTGTCGACGTCCACGGTCAATCCCAGTTTGCCGCCGGTGAAGACCGCCGTGCCGCTGATCGCGGGATGGTGGTCGAGACCCTCGTCGAGGGGGATGTTCACCAGTTTCTGGGGTCCCAGGAACTCGGTGACCGTGAAGGCTGCCTGGCCCGTGCGGCTGCGCAGGATGATCACCGGCAGCGGGTCGCGAACCTCGTCCTGCATCGGCTGTTCCAGGGCGCCTTGCCAGTTGTGCAGGGGCACGACCTCGTCGTGATAGAGGAAGTGTCGGCTACGGTCGAACGCGGTGCCGATATCCTCGCGGCGCAGCGCGATGTTCGCGACCACCTGATCGATCGGCAGCGCGTAGAGTTCGTCCCCGGCCCGGAACGTCAACGCGTCGATGATGTTGACTGCGCGGAGCTTGGGGATGTGGAGGGTGAAGACCGTCCCCTGATGCGGCTGTGTCGCCAACTCCAACGTTCCGTCGAAGTCGTCGATCGTGGTGCGCACGATGTCCAGTCCCACGCCCCGGCCGCTGGTCGCGGTCACCTCGCCGGCGGTGGTCAGGCCGGGTTGGCAGAGCAGGTCCACGAGGGAGAGGCGTTCGGCCTTCTCGCCCAGGAGTTCGCCGGCGGCCGCGCGGACGGCATCGACGTCGACGCCGGCGCCGTCGTCCCGGACCTGGATCTCGGTCTCGTGTTCGAAGTCGACGGCGCGGACCACGATCCGTCCGGTGACCGGCTTCCCCGCGCCCTTGCGGTCGATCGGCGGTTCGATCCCGTGGTCCACCGCGTTGCGCAGCAGGTGGAGAAGCGGATCGACCAGATGCTCGGCCAACGCCTTGTCGATGAGCGTGTCGTCGCCCTCGAACTCGATGTCGACCTCGCGGCCGAGGCTGCGGCAAAGGTTGCGGACGGGTCGGCGCAGCAGGCGGAAGGTCTCGCCGATCTCCACCAGCCGGATCGCCATGACGAGGTCGTGCAGATTCTGGCTGATGCGGCGTGTGGCCTCGTTGCTGGCCTTGATCAGGTGCAGTCCTTCTTGGCCCAGGTCGGCGTGGCCTGCGGACGCGTGATTGATGCGCCGCTCGAGGTCCTGGAGGTTCGCGCTCGTGATGATGACCTCGCCGGCCAGCGAGAGCAGCGTATCGAGGTGCTCGATCCGGACCTGCATGCGATCGACGGTATGTTTCCGGACCGTGGCGACATCAGTCATGGCACAGCACCCTTTCGATGATCTGCGCCAGATCCTCGCGGTTGAACGGCTTGGGAATGAAGTCGTCGGCTCCCAGCTTGAGGACGCGGATCACGCTGTCGGCGTCGCTGCAGGTGGAGACCATCACCAGGGGCGTGCCGTCGTACCACGGTGCTTGCTGGAGGCGCCAACAGAACTCGAAGCCGTCCATGCTGGGCATCTGGATGTCGGAGAAGATGATCGTGGTGTTCTGGATCCGTGTCTCGAGGGCGGCGAGAGCCTCGCGGCCGTCGTTGAACGTGGTCACATCCAGTCCGAGGTCGTGGAGCTGTTTGTCGAAGATGCGCCGCATGGTGGCGCTGTCGTCGATGACGACGGCGTGCGCCTGCGTCGGCATGGCGGCCCTCAAGCTCTCGGTGTGGCTCATGGTTCCATCCTCGGGTGGCGGGTCCGTCCGCTTCTGGGACTGGAGTCAGGATCGGTGAGTTAGGGTAGTTCTTTAGTAGAATGCGCCGGGGCCCATCGCGGCGGGAGCGGAGTGGCCGCCGGGCAAAAAAAGCCTCCGCCGCGCGAGGCGGAAGAGGCTCGAAAGACGAGTCGCAGGAGAGCGGCTACTCCATCGTGATGGCCGACTCCGGGCAGACGTCCACACAAGCTTCGCACTCGGTGCAATCGTCCTGATCAACCTTGGCCTTGCCTTCAACCAGGGCGATGCACTCGACCGGGCAGGTGTTGATGCATTCTTCGCAACCGGTGCACTTCGCGGGATCGACGAGAGCGGGCATGTGATTCCTCCTCGACATGAACTGGTGACAACCGCATGGGCGGCGCTATGGCGAAATAATGCGAAAGGGCGCAGGACAAGTCAATCCGCAAGACCATGTCGACCGAACATTTAAGGGCGACAAAGAAAGAGGCGAAAATCAGCCGCGTTTCCGGCCGGCGCGGGCATCGAGAGAAAATCGGTCCCGCGGGGCCAGCAACGGGACGAGACAGGCCGCCAGCAGCAGGATATCCCGTAACATCAGGTCCAGACCGACCGCATGACCGCCGTCGGTGTGGAAGCACCCGCAGGAGATGTCCAGGCCGCGGGCCAGCGCGCTGCCGATGCCGGCGATGAACACGAGTGTCATGATTGCCGCCAGCAGCGCCGCGCCGCGCCGTTGCCAGCCCAGCAGGAGGGCCAGACCGACCACCGCTTCGGTGACCGGCAGCAACCAGGCGACCGGGTGAAGCAGGGCGACGGGCAGGATCCGGTAGTTGGCGATCGCCTGGGCGAAGGCCGCCGGATGCAGGAGCTTGTCGAGGCAGGCGTAGAGGAACACCACGCCCACGGTCCACCGGCAGGCGAGGACGATCAGATCCGGGATCCGGCCGCGATCATTCATGAGCCGCCTCCTTGGACGAGACCGGTCCGCCGGCCGTTTGCCAGGCCCGGAGGCCGCCCTGGAGGATCTGGATGTTCGCGTAGCCGCGGGCGATGAAACGCGCCGCGACCGCTCCGACGGGCAGCGGCGTGCCCTCGCCGTAGAGGATCAGGGGATCTTCCGGGTAGACGAAATCCATCACCGCGTCGAGGTCGTCGTCGAAGGTCGCCTCGCGGACGACGAAGGCGCCCGGAACCGCCGTTCCCTCGGCGACCATCCCCGGGCGCGTATCGACGAAGTACACGTCGCCTTCCTCGTAAGCTTGGCGGGCCGCCGCGACCGCGATCAGCGGCGCGGGGAGATCGAGTTCGTAGACCTCGGCGTCGGCGGACAACGGCAGACGGTCCGGCCGCACCGCCCACAGGACGACGGCCGTCGCCAGGGAGAGGCCGACCAGGATCCCGGCCTGGCGCAACGCGGCGGACCATGGGCCGCGGAGTTCGGCGGACATGTTCACTCCTCGCGGCGGTCAGCGCCGCAGCATGTAGGTGACCGGGATCTCGATCTCGGGGGTGCTGCCGAGGTCGGTGAAGATTCGCAGCGTACCCTGGATCCGGCCGTTTGTCTCGACCGAGACGGGATGATCCGCAGCCAGTGCTGTACCGTTGATCAGGGCGAAGCTCTCCTTGGGACCGTTCTCGACCCGGGCGTTGAGACCGGGGATGTCGATCTCGGCGCGAAGCAGCTTGAACTCCGTGCCGGGGCGGTAGGGCGCCACGCGGATCCGGGACTTCAGGGCCTGGCCCGGGCGCACCACGCGCAGGTTCACGCGTTCCATGCCCAGGACGAGGTCGGTGACCAGCTTGATGTCGGCCTCGAGGCTGACCAGCGGCATGGACGGAACGTTGGTGGCCAGCTTGATGGGGTCGCGATGGCGGCCGGCGGGGCTGTCCTTGCGCACGGTGAAGTCCACGCCGACGGTCTGGGGATCCGGGCCGGGCTTGATGACGATGTCGAGCCATTCCTTGGGCCAGTGGCGGGCGGTGATCTCGAGTTCGTCGACTTCCTCGCTGCGGAACGTGTAGGTCTGCGTGTTGGACTCGCCGATCTTCACGGTCGGGAAGCGGACCATGGTCTGGCGCGGAGTCATCTGGAGCGGGACCTTGACGTCGGCGGTGATCAGCAGGTCGATGGCGCCGCGGTGCGGGTCATTGGAGAACACGTGGATGTATTTGATCTGCGGACCCTGGAATCCCTTGCTGTTGAAGTGGACATCCATGACGGTGGCCGCGCCCGGTGCGAGTTCCCTCGTGTCCAGCTCGGGTACGGTGCAGCCGCAGGTGCTCTCGATGTCGCGGATGCGCAGGAGCTGATCGCCGGTGTTGGTGATCGTGACGCGGGCATCCCGGGTTTCGTGCTGGGACAGGGCGCCGAACTCGAGATGCTCGGGCTCCATCTTGATCTGCGGTTGCGCGGCGGCCAGGGTCGGCAGCATCAGCAGCGCCAGGGCGGTGATGAATCGGCGCATGGATTCCTTCCTCGGTGAGGGGACGACGGGCAATATACCGATCGAACGTGTACACCGCTGCGGAACCGGAGTTCCTGCTCGCGGACGGGGCGATCGACCGTTCCTGGAAAATTGCCTCTTTCCGGCGGCACGGCAAGCCCGTAACCTGCATCCGAACATCCAACCGGAGGCGACGATGGAGACCGAGACGGGACTGGGCAACGTACGCCGCGGCGTGGTGCTCCTGGTGGCGGTCGTGGTCATGGGTACGGCGGGCTTCATGATCCTGGAACGGTTCGCCTTCCTGGAAGCCCTCTACATGACCGTCATCACCATCAGCACCGTGGGCTACGGCGAGGTCCACGCGCTCGCGACCAACGGGCAGATATTCGTCATCGTCCTGATCATCTCGGGCCTCATGGTGGTCGGCTACACGCTCACGGCGCTGGGGAGAGCGGTGGTCGAAGGGTCGCTCCAACGGCTGGTCGGAAGGAAACGCATGATGCGAGAGATCATGGCCCTGCGCGGGCACATCATCGTCTGTGGGCATGGTCGGGTCGGGTGTAATTGTTTAGTGGTCTTATTGTTGCCGATGCGCCTAAAACCATCAAAATATTAAAGATATTGGATCCTACTACATTTCCAATTGCAATATCTGGGTTTTTCTTTAGCGCCGCCAATATTGAAGTTACCAATTCCGGCAATGATGTTGCCAAAGCAACCAAAGTAAGACCAATTACAGATTGACTTATCCCAAACCGAAATGCTAATTCAGTTGCACCATTAACAATCCAGCGACCACTAATAAACAAAGCGGCAAGGCCAAGTACAACATAAAGTATTGAGAGTTGTACGGAGTATTCTTTTATATTTTCCTGCTCATCATTAATAACAGCATTTTTGGATGCCCGTCGATTCAAATAGATAAATATGATAAACAAAGCAAGAAAGAAAATGCCTTCCCATCGGTTTATCGCAACTTCACCGGAATTAAAAAAA
Source organism: uncultured Fibrobacteraceae bacterium (assembly GCA_964547085.1). Classification (GTDB taxonomy): domain Bacteria; phylum Krumholzibacteriota; class Krumholzibacteriia; order LZORAL124-64-63; family LZORAL124-64-63; genus Glo-17. Next base: position 18,562 of record CAZJMO010000014.1, read on the forward strand.
TAGGTGGATGCAAATAGAAGTACAGTTATAATAAACGACCCCGGAATAACTTTGTTGGTAGTACTTTTCTTTGCCGGTATCGGAGTGATAATGGCTGTTATTCCAAGAATAATCAGGATATTTAACAGGTTGCTTCCTAGTACGTTGGCTATCGCAAGGTCAGTCTCGCCGCGCATAGCCGCAAAACCACTAATAACAAGCTCCGGGAGACTTGTTCCAAAAGCAACAATGGTTAACCCGATAACGATGCTTGGAATCCCAAGTCTTTTCCCTAAAGAAGCAGATCCTTCTACAAGCAGATTAGCTCCGAAAATTAGCACTACAAACCCTAAAAAGAATAAAAATTCTGTCATTTCTTACGTTCTTAAAAGCAAATCGCCCATACGATACAATACCGTGCATCCGGTTACACTATTTCGAATAATTTCTTTCC
>CAZJMO010000015.1:0-18961 GCA_964547085.1 uncultured Fibrobacteraceae bacterium
GCGTCGTTCCAGGGCCTCGGAGAGTTCCTGCTTCAGCCGGTTGAGAGCCGCGCCCAGCGCCGGGCGTTCGGCTGGATCGGCGTCCTTGAGCCCGCGCAGCAGACCCGTCACCTCACCCTTGCGTCCGAGCAGGCCGACGCGGACAGCGTCCAATGCTTCCGCCGCGGCAGCCTGCTCGATGCGGGAGAGACCCTCGGTCCGCAACCGTTCGATGGCTTCCTGCATGGTATGCGTGACCTTCCTCGGGCCGACGAGCACCGCCGTCGACCCTTGATGCTAGAGCGCGCTCTTGGCGACCTCGGCCAGCTTGGAGAACCCCGTCGCGTCGTGCACGGCGAGGTCGGCAAGCACCTTGCGGTCGATGTCGATGCTGGCCTTCTTCAGGCCGTTGATGAACGTGCTGTAGCTCAGGCCGTTCAGGCGAGCGGCGGCGTTGATGCGGGTGATCCACAGCCGGCGGAAATCCCGCTTGCGGGTCTTGCGGTCGCGATAAGCGTAGGCCATGGCTCGGTCAGCTGCATGGCGACCTTCGCGGATCTGCCCCTTCTTGGCGCCGAAAAAGCCCTTGGTACGCTTGAGAATCTTCCGCCGCCGGTTTTTGGCGGCCGGATTGTTTGTTGCCCTGGGCATCAGTCTGCCTCCTGGTCATTCAATCGGTGAGGGTGGATCCGGAACGGTCTAGCCACCGGCAAGCATCTTCTTGGCGCGCTTCACGTCCGAGTTGGCCAACATCGTGGCCTTGCGCAGATTGCGAAGCCTCTTCGGGCTCTTCCTCGTGAACAGATGGCCGTGGTAGGCCTTGTTCCGCTTGACGCGCCCACTGCCGGTGATCCTGAACCGCTTTGCGGCCGCCCGGTTGGTCTTCATCTTGGCTTTGCCCATGATGTCTTTCTCCTGGTCTCGACACGAAACCGTCGGGACGGCCGCGTCCGTTCGCCTGCTACTGGAACTGCACGACGCCGAGGCGTCTACGTCGTCTTGCGAGGCGCGATGATGAACGTGATGAATCGTCCTTCACGCTGCGGCTGCGACTCCGGCACGCCGTACTCGGAGACGTCCTTGATGAGGAGATGGAGAAACTCCAGCCCCAGATCGAGGTGCGAAATCTCCCGACCACGGAACTGCATGATGACCTTGACCTTGTTGCCCGCTTCCAAGAAGGACACGATGTGGTTCTTCTTGAACGTGTAATCGTGGTCGTCGGTCTTGGGCCGGAATTTGATGGTCTTGATCTTGACCGTATGCGCAGTCTGCCGCGCCTTCCGGGCCTTCTTGCTCTGCTCGTACCGGTACTTGCCGTAATCCATGATCCGGCATACCGGCGGACGAGCCATGGGCGCCACCTCGACAAGATCCAGCCCCTTCTGCTCCGCCAGGGCCAGGGCTTCACGGGTGTCCATCTCACCGAGTTGTGTTCCCTCCTCGTCCACCACGAGAATGCGAGGGATCCTGATCATGCGGTTGACGCGAGTCGTTTTGTTGGCCTTGATGGGCTAACCTCCTGAACGGTCCACCGTTGCCGCCGCCCGCCGCACAATACAACGAGGCGGGCATATACGCCCGCCTCGGGAATCGTCAACCGTGCCGTCCAGTCATCGACTCGCAGTCGACGGGCCAGTCACGGTGAGAGGCGGACCTCTGCTTTCCTCGACGACCCGGCCTTTGTTTCCCTGACCGGGTGTCTTTGAGATAGCCTGGAAAAGCTAGGCCTTCGCGGCCGTTTCGTCAAGCATTTCCCCGGCCAATTCCGAAACAACCATCGTCCGCCGGCCATCCGAGTGCCGACGTCGCACCGCGACCTCGCCGCTCTGCTGCTCCTTGCCTCCGACAACCAGCATCACCGGTACCCGCATCGTCTCCGCCTCGCGAATCTTGAAACCGATCTTCTCCTCGCGCACGTCGGCCTCGGCCCGCAGCCCGCGGGCGCGCAGATCCGCGGCCACTTCCTCGGCGTAGGCATGCTGGTCCCGACTCACCGACATCACCCGCGCCTGCTCCGGCGCCAGCCAGAGCGGGAAGTCGCCGGCGAAGTGCTCGGTGAGGATCCCGATGAATCGCGCCAGCGAGCCGAAGATCGCGCGGTGCACCATGTAGACGAATTTTTCCTCGCCGTGACTGTCGGTGTACGTCACGTTGAAACGGCGGGGCAGGTTGAAGTCGAACTGGATGGTGCTCGTCTGCCAGCGGCGTCCGATCGCGTCGATCAGCTTGACGTCGATCTTGGGGCCGTAGAAGACCGCCTCCCCCTCCTCGCGGGTGAAGTCCAGGCCGTGCTTGTTCAATGCGTTGACCAGCGACTGCTCCGCGGCTGCCCACTCTTCGTCCGTACCGGCGTACTTCTGCTTGTTCTGCGGGTCCCGCACGGACAGCTCGACCTTGAAATCGTCGAAGCCGAACGTGCCGAGGATCTCCTTGACAAGATCGATACAGAGGCTCACTTCGTCCTCGAGCTGCTCCGGCGTGCAGAAGTGGTGCGCGTCGTCCTGGGTAAAGCCGCGCACGCGCATCAACCCGTGCAACGCCCCCTTCAGCTCCGCGCGATAGACGGTGCCCAACTCGGCGTAGCGCACCGGCAGGCTGCGGTAGCCGCGCGTCTTCCGCTTGTACATCAGGATGTGGCCCGGACAGTTCATCGGCTTGACGACGTACTGCCGGCCGTCCTGCTCAAAGACGTACATGTCGTCGCGGTAGAACTGCATGTGGCCCGAGGTCTCCCAGAGCGCGGCCTGCGAGATGTGCGGGGTCGTGACCGTGAGATAGCCGTGGTCGCGGTGCACGCCCTTCCAGTAGTTGATGATCTGATCGCGCAGCAGGTCGCCGCGCGGGAACCAGTAGCTCAGGCCCGGGCCGGCCTCTTCCATGATGCCGAAAAGGTCGAGCTCGCGGCCCAGCTTGCGGTGGTCGCGCTTCTTGGCTTCCTCGAGCATGGACAGGTGCTCGTCCAGTTCCTTCTTCTTGAACCAGCTCGTCCCGTAGATCCGCTGCAGCATGGGCTGGCTGCTGTCGCCGCGCCAGTAGGCGCCCGCGACGGACAGCAGCTTGAACGCCTTGAGGTCCTTGGTGGTCGGCATGTGCGGGCCTTCGCAGAGGTCGGTGAAGTCGCCCATGCGGTAGATGCTCAGTTCGGGCGCGGCGGCTTCGTCGAGGTGGCGGATCTGGTCGAGCTTGTACGGTTGCTCGGCGAACAACGCCTCCGCCTCGCTTCGACTCAGGACCTCGCGCTCGATCGGCACCGCCTGCTTCGCCAGTTCGCGCATCCTGGCCTCGATGGCCTCCAGTTCTTCGTCGCTGAACGGCTCTTCGCGATCGAAGTCGTAGTAGAACCCGTTCTCGATATTTGGTCCGAACGCGAACTTCACGCCGGGGTACAGGTCCTGGACCGCCCACGCCATGAGGTGTGCGGTGGAGTGACGAAGCGTATCGTAGCCGGCATCACTGCCGCGGGTGATCACCTCGAGCGCCCCATTCGCGGTCGCGACCTCGGCCAGCGCGTGACTGGTGCCGTCGATCCTGACGGCGAGCGCGTTGCGATAGAGACCCTCGCCGATGGCGCGCACGGCGTCGCCGTAGACCTGGCCTGACTCGATGCTGACGGTGTTTCCGTCGGGCAAGTTGAAGGTGAGCTGCGACATGTTGCCTCCACCGTGGTTCTGGGCACTGACCCCGGCGGCGGCGATGCTCGTCGCGCCCACCGAACGGCCAGAGATTTACGAAAAACCGCGCGGGCCGGCGACCGGTAAGCCGGATCATGGCTGACGCGCGGTCCAAAGATAGCGCGAGATTGCAGGGATCTCCAGCAACGAAACCGATACCTGCAACAACAAAAACGGGCCGCTCACGCAGGCCCGTTCGATCGGCTGATTCGGGTGGTGGGCGATACTGGACTCGAACCAGTGACCTCTTGCGTGTCGAGCAAGCGCTCTAACCAAGCTGAGCTAATCGCCCACCGGACCCGGAAATCTAGCAGGGCAGCCCGAAAAGTCAACCCCCGAGCGCGTTTACCGGGCGAAAAAATGCGCCGACGCACCACGGAATCCGCCGGTCGATCTCCCGGACGTCAGCCCAGGAAGTCGACCAGTTTGTCTCCGTTCACCGCCTGGCGGATCTTCTTCAGAGCCTGGTTGCGGATCTGCCGCACCCGCTCGCGCGAGAGCTTGATATCCTGCCCGATGGCCTCGAGCGAACTCGTCTCAAGGTCCCCCAGACCGTAGTATCGCATCACGATATCGCGTTCGCGAGCGGACAACAGATCCAGGGCTTCGGCCATTTCCTTGTGCAACTCGTCCATGACGAACCCGTCCTCCGGGTTCAGATCGTCGGGATCCTTCAGGGTGTCGGCCAGCGTGACATCGTCGTCGAAGATGCCCTGGTCCAGACTGATCATGGGACGACTCGCCGCCCGGATCTGTCCCATCTTGCGGATGGACAGTTGCAACTCCTCGGCGATCTCGTCCTCCTGGACCGGACGGCCGTGCTGCTGCTCGAGACGCTGCGCCGTGCGCTTGATCTTCTGCGCCTGCTGCGAGCGATTGATGGGCAGACGCACGGTGTTGGTCTGCTCGGCGATGGCCTTCTGGATGGCCTGCCGGATCCACCACACCGCGTAGGAGATGAACCGGAAATCCCGTCGTTCGTCGAAACGCTTGGCGGCCGTGATCAGGCCGATGTTGCCCTCGGCGATGAGATCCATGTAGCTGAGACCCTGGTTCAGGAACTTCTTGGCCACCGAGACCACGAAGCGGAGGTTGGCGTTGACGAGATGATCAAGAGCCGCCTTGTCACCCGTACGGATGCGCCGGGCCAGTTCGAACTCCCCTTCCTTGGTCAGGAGATTGTGTCGGCCGATCATCTGGAGATAGTGCTGCAAGCTTGCATCCTCGCGGCGATCGCTGCTCAGTTCGACTTCGTACATGGGCTCCTCCTTCTCTCTATGGAGCCGCTGTGCGGCCTGGTTGACCTGGGCTGGCCGGGGGTCCCGCCCAGGACATGTGTCGGGAACGACTGTGGTCTCGTTCAACCGATCCTGCGTCCAATTGTTCCCGTCTGGAAAACTATACCGGACAAGATCGGTTTTACTATCGATAGAGCAATCCTATTATTTCGGTCGTCTTTTGTCAACAAAAAAAACGGGAAATTGTCCAGTAAAGTGCGGGGCGGCCGTAACCGCCCCGCTCATCGTCACTTGTCAGTCGTCAACAACCTCGAAATCAGCGTCGACGGAATCATCTCCGGGCTTGTTGCCGGTCGCGTCATCGGCCGGCTTCTCCGCGCCCGCATCTGCGCCCTGCGACGCACCCTGCGCCTGGTTCTGCGCCTTCGCAGCCTTCTCGTAAGCCTTCGAGGCGATTGCCTGGACCGACGCCATCATGGCGTCCCGAGCGGTGTGGATGATCGCAACGTCGTCGCCGGTCGCGGCTTCCTCGAGCGCCTTGATCTTCATCTCGACGTCCTGCTTCTCGCCGTCGTCGAGCCCCTCGCCCAGCTCCTCGACAGTCTTGCGCGACTGGTGAACCAGGCTCTCGGCCTCGTTCTTCGCATCGATCAACTCGCGCTTCTTCTTGTCGTCGGCCGCGTGGGTCTCCGCGTCCCCGACCATCCGGTCGATCTCATCCTCGCCCAGCCCGCTGGACGCCTGGATGCGGATCGACTGCTCCTTGCCGGTCGCCTTGTCGACCGCAGCCACCGAGAGGATGCCGTTCGCGTCGATGTCGAAGGTGACCTCGATCTGCGGCACCCCGCGCGGCGCCGCGGGAATCCCGGTGAGCTGGAACTTGCCGATGGACTTGTTGTCCACGGCCATCTCGCGCTCACCCTGCAGGACGTGGATGTCGACCTTGTCCTGGTTGTCCGCCGCGGTCGAGAAGATCTGGCTCTTCCGGGTCGGGATGGTGGTGTTGCGCTCGATCAGGCGCGTGTCCACGCCGCCCAGCGTTTCGATGCCCAGACTCAGCGGCGTCACATCCAGCAGGACGATGTCGCCGAGGTCGTCACCGGCGAGGACGCCGCCCTGGATCGCCGCGCCCATGGCCACGACCTCATCCGGGTTCACCGAGCGGTTGGGCTCCTTCTTGAAGATCTCCTTGACCTTCGCCTGCACCGCCGGCATCCGCGTCGAACCACCGACCACAATGACCTCGTCGATGTCCGCCGGGGTCAGTCCTGCGTCGCGCATGGCGTCGAGACAGGGCTGGACCGTGCGCTGCACGAGGTCGTCCACGAGCTGCTCGAACTTCGCGCGCGTCAGCGTCAGCGCCAGATGCTTGGGACCGCTCTGGTCCGCGGTGATGAACGGCAGGTTGATCTCCGTCTGCGTGGACGAACTCAGCTCGCACTTGGCCCGCTCCGACGCTTCCTTCAGCCGCTGCAGGGCCATGGGATCCTGGCTCAGGTCGATCCCTTCCTGGCGGATGAACGTCTCCACGAGATGGTCGATGATCTGCTGATCGAAATCGTCGCCGCCGAGATGGGTGTCGCCGTTGGTCGCCTTCACCTGGAACACGCCTTCGGCGATCTCGAGGATGGAGATGTCGAAGGTGCCGCCACCGAGGTCGAACACCGCCACCATCTCGTCCTTGTCCTTCTCCATCCCGTAGGCCATAGCCGCCGCAGTCGGCTCGTTGACGATGCGCTTGACCACCAGGCCGGCGATCTTGCCGGCGTCCTTGGTGGCCTGGCGCTGGCTGTCGTTGAAGTAGGCCGGCACGGTGATCACGGCCTCGGTGATCTCCTCACCCAGATGCTCCTCGGCGATCTCCTTGAGGTTGCGCAGGACCTGCGCCGAAATCTCCGGCGGCGTGAACTCGCCGTGGCTGGTCTTGATCCGGACGTCCCCGTTGGGCCCCTTGACCACCTCGTACGGCACCTCGATCATCTCGGTCGCGACCTCGTCGTACACGCGACCCATGAAACGCTTGATCGAGTAGACGGTATCCGTGGGGTTGGTGACGGCCTGGCGCTTGGCCAGCAGACCGACCAGACGTTCCCCATTCTTGTTCCACGCGACCACCGACGGGGTGGTGCGGTTGCCTTCCTTGTTCTGGATGACCTTCGGCTCGCCGCCCTCCATGACCGCGACGACGCTGTTCGTGGTGCCGAGATCGATTCCTATGATCTTGCCCATCCTGGGCCCCCTTCCGGGTACAGTCCGAGTTTCGCTGATCAATAGGGTTATAACAATTCCCGTGCCCGCAGGCAAAATCCTCGGATATCTGCCCAACCGACTGTAATCATTGCAATTGACAAATTTTCACGAAAAGAGAGCGCGAGTGCCGGCATGCCAACTTGGCACCCGTCACGCCATTCCGGCGCGCCTGTCGTCCGCTTCTGCCAGCCCCTGGCAGTACGCCCCGAGGACCGCGACATCAAGGCACCGGAAGTAGACGCGTTCGGCCAGGGCCCTCCGCCCGACCGTCGGCCAGCGCGCTGCCATCCACGCAGCCAACCGACCGCAGGCTCCTCGCAACAGCCGCCGCAACACGCGATCCCCGAGTCCGACGACGATTCCCGGCGCATCCAGGACCAGGTGCAGCGACATCTCCCGTAGTCGGCGAGGATGCGTCGCGGCGACCTGACGGAGCGCCGACCGCCAACAGGTACGCTTCTTCTCGAGGTATTCCGCCAGCGTGTGATGGTGGATATGCCATGGGACCGGCGCCGGCAACACCCGGAACCGGACACCCGCATCCTCGAGCCGGAATCCCAGATCCATGTCCTCGAATCCGTACGCGGAGAACTCCTCGTCGAACCCGCCGACACGAACAAGCGCTTCCCGGGCGACGGCGGCGTTCTGGGTCACGAAGTACTTCCCCGGCGCCGGCCCCGGCCCCGGCGCCAGTTTCGCCACCCCGCGCGTGTCCAGATAGCGGAAATGCGGCGCATCGGCGATCGCCGGATCGGTCACCGCCGGTCCGATCGTGCCGTGGTTCGGGTCGGCCTCAAGCACCTCCAGGTGCGCCCGCAACAGACCCGGCGGCGCCAGGATATCGTCGTCCAGGAAAAGGATCCAACGGCCCTTGGCGTGGCGCCAGCCGAGGTTCCGTGCAGCCGCTCGCCCGACGTTGCGCGGCGGCGAGACCACGCGCAGGCGCGGCTCGGTCACGGCAAGTTCCGCGAGCATCTCCCCGGTGCCGTCGACCGATCCATCGTCCACGACCACGATCTCCCACGCGTCCGTTCCCGGCTGCTGCCCCCGCAGCGCCGCGAGTGTCCGCGCCAGGAGCGCCTGCTTGTCGCGGCTGGGGATGACGACCGAGAGCTTCATGGGCGCACGCCGTTCCGTTGCAGATGCCGTAGCGACACCGCTTCCGGCCAGACATCCTGCGTCCCGACGAGACTCGTGAAAATGGCCTCGACGTACTCCATGTTCGCGGTGAAGTCGAAACGCTCCCGGGCCGCCTGCAGCGCTGCCGCACCATGGGCGCGCCGCACGGCCGGATCACCGGCGTAGCCCAGCATCGCCGCCGTCAGCGCATCCTCGTCGCGCGGGGCGACGACCCAGCCGGTTTCGCCGTCGGTGACCCACTCCAGCGACGACGCCAGCGACGAGACGATGACCGCTCGTCCGCAGCTCATGGCCTCGAGCAGACTCACGGCCGTCGCGTCCACCGACGGCACGGAGATGAAGACATCCCCGGCGTTCAGCGCGACCGCGAATTCGTCGTGCGGAATCCGACCGACCACGCGCATGACATCGCCGATACCCGCCGCGCGCGCACGCGCCTCGAACGGCGCCGGATCGCCCTCGTAACCCGAGAACAGGAACCGCGCGCGCGGTTCGGCGCGGCACACCCGGGCCGCCGCCGCGATCACCACGTCGATGTTGTAGTAGGGCTGCGTGTAGCTGCGGGGCGAGAAGAAAACGATGTCGTCGTCGGCGAATCCGAGTTTCCGTCGGTAGTCCGTCGCGTCCAGCGGGCGAAAAATCTCGAAATCCACGCCCCAGAGCACTCGGAAAGCGCGATCGTCACGCGCGCCGAGCCGCCGGCAGGCCAAGTCCAGGATGTCGGCCGAGTCCCCCGTCAGTGCATCGCAAGACGTGACCGCCCGCCGCGCCAGCCATCCCTTGAGCGGGTCCTCGAACGGCGTCACATAAACGTCGTCGCCCCATACGGTCAGGACATTCGGATGCATCCCCGAGAAATGGCCCCAGTATCCGTAGCCCGTGAGAAAATGCGTGTTCAGCAGATCCGGCTGCAACGACCCGAGGATCCGGCGCACCATGCCCAGGGACCGCCAGTATCGCCATGGCTTCGCCGGTCCCCGGCTGGTGATGTCGTGGACCGTAACGCCGTCGACCGGACCGGGCTGGACCGTCAACAGATGGCATTCGTGTCCGCGTTGCGCGAACCAGCGGATCCAGCGTTCGGTGTGGATGTGGCGACCGATGGAGAGAAAAGCGAGGCGCATGTCCGTTCCCGGTCGGAGGAAAGCTCTTCCGGGCAATGAAACGCCTGGTGCCGGGAGCCGGATTCGAACCGGCACACCTCAACGAGGTGGAAGATTTTAAGTCTTCTGCGTCTACCAGTTCCGCCATCCCGGCACCCGCGACGCGGGGTCGACCGCGGGTAGAGAATTGGAGGCGGCACCCGGATTCGAACCGGGGATAACGATTTTGCAGACCGTCGCCTTAGCCTCTTGGCTATGCCGCCTCACCATCCGGAATTATCGACCCTGTCACGGGGGTTGTCAAGATCGTCCAACCCAGCCGTGGGCGTCCACTCGGCGCGGTTACGGAACCCGCCGAACCAGAGGTCCGAACGCAAAAAAAAATGGAGCGGGCAACGAGACTCGAACTCGCGACCACTACCTTGGCAAGGTAGTGCTCTACCAACTGAGCTATGCCCGCTCCGTGTTGGTGGACAATAGATAAGCGGCGGTCGCGACCTTGTCAACCACCTATTTCGCTGGCCAAGTCCCGGTACAACTCAGCGGTTCTAGCCGCCACACGATCCCACGAATAGTGCTCGATCGCGTGCAATTGTCCCCGACGCCCCAGATCCTCCCGCCGCTTCGGATCCTCAAGCAGCGTCACGAGTTCCCGCTCGAGCGCCCTTGCATCACCGGACGGAAACACGGCAGCGTTTCCGGACGCCGCTTCGAGGTTCGGCGGGATGTCGCTCACCAGACAACAGCGTCCGTAACCCATGCCCTCGAGCAGCGTGATCGACAGGCCTTCCAGCGTCGACGGCAGCGCCAGGACCGCGGCGTGCGAGAACAACGCCTCGAGCAACGTCCCGTGGACGAAGCCCAGGAAACGGACCTCCGGATGCGCCCGACGCCGCAGATCGGCCGCGTAACGGTCGGTGAATCCGGCGTCGCCGGCTATCAGCAGCGGAAACTCCCGCCGCAGCGTTGCGGGGAGTCGGCCGTGCGCCTCGAGGAGCAGGTGGCAGCCCTTCTCCGGCACGAGCCGGGCCGCGAAGAGGATGAAGCGATGCGGCAGCCCCTCCGCGTCGAGCACGTCGAGTCCGCGATACACCGGCGGCGTGATCCCGTTGGGGATGTAATCGGTCGCCACATGATGCTCGACCCGGTAATGTTCCCGCAACGCCCGCGAAACCACGATCGTGCGGTCCGGGAGGCGTGCGCTGGCCTGTTCCCCCAATTTCAGGACACCTCGCGCCAGCGGCCCCCACTTGTCTCGCGCCCAGTCGAGACCGTGGACCGTGGTGACCGTCCGCACCCCTCGGCGCAGTCGCGGCAGCCACGCGAGCAATCCCGGCCCCAGCGCGTGGTAGTGGACGATGTCGACGGGACGCGTCAGAACATCCAAGGACGCCACCAGCGTGTGGCTGATGGCGTCCAGGTGTTTCGTGGGCAGGCTTGGCCTCCGAATGACCGTCACGCCCTCGACATCCGTCGCGCCGTTCAAGGCGCTGTAGTGCGGCCGGCTGTAGATGTCGATCTCGAACCCGAGCGGCGCAAGTCGCCGGGCGAGTTCGGCCACGTGCCGCTCGATCCCGCCGTGCACCGGCGGGTAACCCTTCTGGCCGATCATGGCCACGCGGATGGTCGACGACGCCACAGCTCTCCCGACGGACAGGCCGACCCCGATCAGATCGCGAGTTCGACCGGCTGGCCGTCGTCCTTGATGGACTGGCAAGCCCGCTCGAGCACTTCCACCACTTCCAGACCGTGCTGGCCGGAACTGATGGCCGTCGCCTCGCCCTTGATCATGTCGACGAAATGCTGCGCTTCGACCTTGAGCGGTTCCAGCATCTCGATCCGCGGCACGAAGATGTCGCCCGAGCGCAGCGTCAGCTGGAACTCGCCGAAGTTATCATAGTGCGGCTGGATCTCAACACCCTTGTCGTAGACCTTGATCTTCTCGGTCGGATCCACATCGTCGTAGACCAGCATCTTGCGGCTGCCCACGAACGTCGCCTTGCGGATCTTGTTGGGATCCAACCAGCTGACGTGAATGTGGGCGATCTGACGACCGGGATACTCGAGCGTCAGGAACGCAACGTCCTCGATGCCCTTGTCCACCTGCACGTAGCTGCGGCCGGTCGCGCTGACGACCTGCGGGTTGGCGCCGAAGAGATGGTTCAGCATCGCGATGTCGTGTGGAGCGAGGTCCCACACCACATTGACGTCCTTCTGGAAGATACCCAGGTTCACGCGCGTGATCGAGACGTAGTAGATGTCCCCCAGATCACCGTCGTCCATGAGCTTCTGGATCTTCCGGACCGCGGGCGAGAACAGGAACGTGTGGCCGACCATGATCGTCAGACCGCGCGAGTCCGCCGCGTCGTTCAGGCGGACGCACTCTTCCTTCGACGCGGCCATGGGCTTCTCGAGGAACAGATGCTTGCCCCCCTCGAGGACCTCCATGCCGAGCGGAAAGTGCGTCGAGACCGGTGTCGCGACGACCACTGCGTCGAGGCTCGCGTCGCCGGTGATGTCGCGGTGGTTGGTGGTGCGTTTGGCCGTGGGATACAGATTGCCCACGCGCTGCAGACGCCCCTCGTCCAGGTCCGCGATCGCCACCAGTTCGACCTCGGGGTTGTTGTGGAAGTTTCTAATGAGGTTGGGGCCCCAATAGCCGCATCCAATCACGCCCATCCTGATCATGCTCGTTCCTTTCGCTCGTGTCGCGAATCAGGCGAGTCGATCCGCAATACTGTTGACCCATCGCGTTGTCTAGGAATCATGATCGGACGCAGGCGCCCGAGCCTTGAGCACCACGTGCTCACCATCACATTCCGCCGGTCCCCCGCAGCACGACCGGAATCGTCCGAAGCAGGATCTTGAGATCCAGCAGAAGGGACCAGTGATTGATGTAGTGGAGATCCAGATGCACCATTTCGTCGAAGCTCACCTGGCTCCGGCCCATGACCTGCCAGAGCCCCGTCAGGCCCGGCATGACCTTGAGTCGTTCCAGATGCCACGGTTGGTAGCTTTCGATCTCGTAGGCGATGGGCGGGCGCGGGCCCACCAGCGACATGTCGCCCTTGAGGATGTTCAGGAGCTGCGGAAGTTCATCGATCGAGGTGCGCCGAAGCCAACTGCCGATGGCCGTCACCCGCGGATCTTCCTCCATCTTGAAGACCTGCTTGCCGCCGTTCTGCGCGCGGCAGCCGTCGTCGTCCCCGTTGATGAACATCGCTGCGAATTGACGGTGTATCGCGTCGTCGGCGTCGTGCCGCATGGAGCGGAACTTGTAGAATTTGAACGGCCGGCCGTTACGTCCGAGCCGCTCCTGCACGAAGAGCACCGGCCCGGGGCTGGATCGTTTGACCAGCAGCGCGATCACCAACACCGCCGGCAACAGCACCAGCGCCGTCGCGGCAGCGGCCAGGAAGTCGATCGTGCGTTTCACCGCCCCAGCCAGACCCGTGAACCGTCTGGTGTCCACAGGCACAAAGAACTCATGCTGGGTCAGAATGAGGGAATCGGAAGCAACCCGCAGGGCAGCTGCATTCTGCTTCATGACGACATGACCCCCGAGGCAAACTCGTGGTGCTTGGAACTAGTTGTATCAACACGACGTTAGCCTCAGACCATGATGTCCCTTCGGTTGCGGGTTCGCGTGGCGGATCGCAAGAGAAGAATGTATCCTGACTCCTCACCTGCGACTGGACAGCCATTTTAGCATATGGTTACCACTTTTGTCTACCCCCTGTATCATTCTTTACGTAGTTCGAATCAAACACCGAAATCTTTTGCTTTGGGGCGCGATGAGTTCTATCCTGCTAACGTTTGGCCACGCGGTGTATCCGTATCTACAAAGAGGAGCTTGAACATGGCCGAGAAATTGGATATCAAACCCGCGAGCGGGAAGCTCGGCATCCTGACCCCTGGTATGGGTGCGGTCTCATCGACCTTCATGGCAGGCGTCCATGCCATCCGCAAGGGAATCAGCCTGCCGATCGGCAGTGTGACCCAGATGGGCCACATCCGCCTGGGTAAGCGCACGGACGGGCGCAATCCCCTGGTGAAGAACTTCGTGCCTCTCGTCGACCTCGACAACATCGTGTTCGGCGGCTGGGACATCTTCCCGGACAACGTCTACGAGTCCGCTTCCAACGCCGGCGTCCTGCCGCAGACCCTGCTGGATCAGCTCAAGCCCGATCTCGAGAAGATCAAGCCGATGCCCGCGGTCTTCGACCAGTACTACGTCAAGAAGCTCAACGGCCCCAACGTCAAGTCCGGCATGACGAAGATGGAGATGGCTGAAGCTCTCATGCAGGACATGGCGAACTTCAAGAAGGACAACGGCTGCGATCGCCTCGTCATCGTCTGGTGCGGCTCGACGGAGATCTTCCTCAAGCCGACCGCCGTCCACCAGAGCATCGAGGCCTTCGAGAAGGGTCTGCGCGAGGACAGCGCCGACATCGCCCCGTCGATGATCTACGCCTACGCCGCCATCAAGTCCGGCATCCCCTACGCCAACGGCGCCCCCAACCTCAGCGCCGACTTCCCGGCACTCGAGGAACTGGCCAAGAAGACCGGCTCGCCGACCTGCGGCAAGGACTTCAAGACCGGCCAGACGCTGATGAAGACCATCCTCGCCCCGGGCTTCAAGGCTCGCCTGCTCGGCATCAAGGGCTGGTTCTCCACCAACATCCTCGGCAACCGCGACGGCGAGGTCCTGGACGATCCCGAGTCCTTCAAGACCAAGGAAGAGTCCAAGCTCAGCGTGCTGGGTTCCATCCTCCAGCCGGATCTCTACCCGGACCTCTACGGCGACCTCTACCACAAGGTCCGCATCAACTACTACCCGCCCCGCGGTGACAACAAGGAAGGCTGGGACAACATCGACATCGTCGGCTGGTGCGGCATGCCGATGCAGCTCAAGGTGGACTTCCTCTGCCGCGATTCGATCCTGGCCGCGCCGCTGGTCCTGGACCTCGCACTCTTCCTCGACCTGTCCAGCAGGGCGGGCCTGGGCGGCATCCAGGAATGGCTGTCCTTCTTCTTCAAGAGCCCCGTCGTGCCCACCGGCCTTTACGCCGAGCACGACCTGTTCATCCAGCAGAAGAAGATGAAGAACACGTTGCGCTGGATGATGGGCGAAGAGCTCATCACCCACCTCGGTCGCGAGTACTACGACGAGTAGAGTCTCGTGTCGGTCGAACGGGGGTCCTCCGGGACCCCCGTTCCCGTTTATGGAGCAATGTCTGGAGCAAGGAGCAGACCATGTCCGGCTGGACCCTCGAGTGCATCACCGTCGGCCCCCTGCAGATGAACGCCTGGCTGCTCACTGACGCCGAAAACGGCGAGGCAGCCCTCATCGATCCCGGCGACGAGCCCGAGCGCCTCCTGGCTCGCCTGGACGCCTCTGGTTGTCGCTTGCGCTGGCTCGTGGCCACGCACGGGCACTTCGATCACGTCGGTGCCGCCGCAGCAATTCAATCCCGCGTCGACTTGCCGCTGCTGATCCACAACGCCGACGTCCCCCTCGTCGAGGCCATGCCCGACCACCAGACCCACTACGGCCTGCCGACCTCGGCGATCCCGCGCCTCGATCCGACCCTGGCTGCCGACCGCGCTCTGCCGCTGGGCAGCGGCCGGATCGTCGTCACACCCGTTCCCGGCCACTCGCCCGGACAGGTGATGTTCAGCTGGGACGGACACGCGCTCGTGGGCGACTGCATCTTCGCCGGCTCGGTCGGACGCACCGATCTGCCGGGCGGCGATTTCCCGACCATCGAGCGTAGCATCCGGCAGAAGATCTATGCGTTGCCGGACACCACGGTCCTGCATCCCGGACACGGCCCGGACACCTCCGTCGGCCGCGAAAAGGCCACCAATCCGTTCGTCCCGGCGTCCTGACCGACCCGGTCCGCCACAACGAAGAACGGACGGGACCTCGAGGTCCCGTCCGTCTCATCCTGATCGCAATCCGCGAAGCTATTCCTGCTCGCTGTCCTTCTGCATCTGCGCCGCGACGATCTCGGCCGCCTCGACCGCTGCGGCCTCCCGCTCCTCGAGACGCGTCTTCTCCAGCTTGGTGTGCCGCCGGAGAAATTCCTTCTTGATCCAGTCGCGGTAGAGAGACGCGCCCAGGCAGCCCGAATCGTAGGCGAAGATGCTCTGGAAGTTGGCCGGCGCTTCCTCGATCTTGATGTTGTTGGTGATGATCGTCTTGAAGATGTCGTTCTTGTCGAAGATCTGGCCCAGTTCCCGACGCACGTTCTTCAGAAGAGGCGTCCGACCGTCCTTGAGGGTCATCAGCACGCCGATGATCTGCAGCGCGGTGTTCTGGCGCTCCTTGATCTTCGCGATCGTCGCCGTCAACTGGCGCATCGCCGGCACCGCGAGGCCGGTGCAGGGCGTCGGTATCAGGACGTAGTCGGCCGCCACCAGGGCGTTCTGCGTGAGCACGCCGAGGTTGGGCGGCGTATCGATAATGATCCAGCCGTAGTGCGCGGACAGCGCAGAGACGACCTTATCGAGGCGGTCGTTGATCTGCGTCTTGGCCATGCTCTCGAGAGACGGGTTCGACGGCAGGAGATGGATCTCCTCGTCGTAGACGGTCGTGGTGATACCGTCGTGAGGGGTGATCGCGCGGCGGAGAACGTCGAAGACGCTCCGCGCCGGCGGATCCCCGTCGAGCTTGCCGAGCAAGGTGCTCGTGGCGCAGCCGTGCGGATCCATGTCGATCAGCAGGCACGAGGAGGTCACGTCGCTGTAGCGGATCAGGCCGGCTGCCAGGTTGATGGCAGTCGTCGTCTTGCCGCTGCCGCCCTTGTGGTTCACGACGGCGATCACATTGCTCATCGGCAAGGTCCTCTTCGGGATGTGGTGGGATGAAGTGCGGTTCTTACCGTACCCGTACGAATATAGGCGCAATGTCTGACGACGCCAAGCCAGAAACGTCGACCAGCGCCCATATCGGTCGCTACCCTGAATTCCATCTTATTTCACTTGCCAAAGATATGACCGCTCTGCGTCAAAACGCAAGCTGAATCGACAGCAGGAGTTCCACGAAGTGCTGGGGAGATTTGTCCTCCAGGGCGATGTTCGGGTAGACCTCGTCGCTGATCACCGGCGGTCGGTAATCGTCGAAGTCCAATGATCCGATCGTGTCCCGGATCTCCGCTCGCAGCCCCCATCCGCGATCCAGGCGCATGTGATATCCAGCCCCGATCCGCGGTGCGAGGACGGACTCGTCGTACGCGTCGCTGGCGTCGCCCGTTGCAACGACCACGGCCAGCCCGCCGATCAGATAGGGATAGCTCGGATGGCGCACGAGACGGTATTCCAGGTCCAGACCCGCCAACACCAGCGACATCTGGTCCCAGCGATAGACGGCAGCGCTTTCCCCCACGCGCGCTTCGGCCACCATGTCGAGTTGCGAAAACCCCACGTCCGCCCGCAACCACAGACAATTCGAGAGGCGCGTCCCCAGCGTCAGCGAGATCGCGATGCTCTCGTCCAGCGTCAGCAGGTAATTGTCCGAGTTGAACTCCGGACCGCCCGGCGGATCCCAGGCGCGACTGACGTCCGCCGTGCGTACACGGACAAGGT
Source organism: uncultured Fibrobacteraceae bacterium (assembly GCA_964547085.1). GTDB lineage: Bacteria > Krumholzibacteriota > Krumholzibacteriia > LZORAL124-64-63 > LZORAL124-64-63 > Glo-17. Next base: position 16,975 of record CAZJMO010000015.1, read on the forward strand.
CCCCACCCGACATCATGCCGCCGCCGATCATGAAGAAGAATCCTCCGTCGGCATCGTCATAATCGCCGACCGGTTCCACCTCGACCAGCGGCTGACGTCGGTGTCGGCCGGTCGTCGACTGCGCCGACGCGGCCGAGGCAACGGCGCAAAGCAAGAGCAGGAGCAGGACGACTCGTCGCAACATGACGGCTCCGATCAGGGTTGCGGGCGTTCCAGCGAAAAGGTCTGCACGATCGCCCGCAGGCGACGGAAGTAATCCATCTTGTCCAGGCCCGGAGCATACGCCAGCGCGTCGATGCAAAGCACCCTGCGCCCCTCGACGTCGGCCAAGAACCAGCACCAGAACGGCCCGCCGCCGTCAAAGCGGCGGCTGTTCCAGGCACCCTCGAGACGCACCGCGGGCATCCCGCCGACCGTGTCGGTCGACCAGACCAGCGACTCGGGGATCACGTCCTCGGAATGCATCTTCAGGCCGATTTCCTTGCGCAGTTCCAGGAGCAGCATGCGCTGGTCCATGAGCATCTCCGGGTCGCTGCTCTGGGACCAGCCGATGGTCAGCCCGCGGGACGGGCCGGACTGCATGAACTCGACCGCGGGGTAACCGTCGGGCACGTCCTGGTTCAACTTGAATCTGGAGGGGATCTCCATGAAGAACCGGTGCTTCAACCAGAGGTTCGACATCAGTTCCGTTTCGAGCCCTTCGTGCCGGTAGCGCCGCATGATCCGGCTCGCCGCCTTCGTCTCGAACCGCTCGCGCAATTCGGCCGCGTTGCGCCGCATGTAGCTCAACAGGCTGTTGCGATCGGTGCCGGCGACGACCAGGGCGTACTGGTAGCTCGCGAACGGTTCCTTAAGCTCCACCGCCACCGGGGTTCCGGTCTGCACGCGAGCTTCGCCCTCGTCGTTGAACCGCCCGCGCAGCATCTTCTCCACCGCTCCGCCGTCGCCGACGCGCCAGAGGAAGATGATGTTCTTGTAGCCCTTGCAGAGTTCCCACTTGTCGGGCGTGTAGACGTCGACATTGAATTCCGGCTCGCGGGCGATGACGAACGTGAATTCGCGGTTGAACGCATCCTTGAATCCCTGCAGCCCCCCCGCCATGGCATCGCTGGACACCACCACGGCGATGTCGCCGTACGAGCCGGGCGCCATGAAGATCGGTCGTTCGTCGTCGAAACTGCAAGCAGAGAGCCCCAGCACCACGATCAGCGCAAGGGCCCATGGAAAGAATCGCCGCACAGTCGTCCTCCAGCGAGGTTCGGGCAGTCTCCGGCGGGTACGATGCCCGCTCAATGTGTATCTACGCCCCGCCCCGTCAGACTGTCAAGCTTCGCCTGGAGCGCCTGGTTTTGTCGGTCCGTCGCGCCGAGCCGGCGCTTCAGTGACTCCAGATCCTGTTCGAGCCTTCGGATGCGCAGGAGGTCGCTTTCGTTGGCTCCGCTCCAGAAGCTGGTGCCGAAGCCGCCATCGCTGCTCACGCTCCGTTGCAACCCTCTGCCGAACGAATTAAGCCCCCGCCCGTAGCGGCCGTCGAGCGGCTTTCTCGTCGAGTCCGAGAGCAGTGTTCCACTCGTCGTCACCGTCTGCACCGGCAGACGCGGCGACGGATCCATGATCGCGACCCCGGATCCGCCGCCCAGGACAGGCGTCAGGTGTCCCGGAGCGATCAGGGCCACCGTGAGCACAGCCGCCAGCCCGACCGCCGCCGAAACCCCGGCACGTCCCAGCCAGCGACGCCAGCCGCCGGCTGTTTCCTGCCACGGATAGCTCGTATCGCGCGCAGCCTCGCGCGGTTCGGCGCGACAGAACGCGCATAGGCTTCCGCGGAGGAAACATCGCGCCTCCAATAATCTTTGCGCGCGGCCTCGGACGCCCCTATCTCCCGCATTAGAAAACGGTCGATGCCCGCCACCATGTCCGCAGATCGCGCCTCGGCCGCCGCCCGCTGTAGGCGCTCCGTTCCCTCCAGACGGATACCATCCTGCCC
>CAZJMO010000016.1:0-2372 GCA_964547085.1 uncultured Fibrobacteraceae bacterium
CGGGCGAGCCGCAGGAGCCCCAGCGCCCGCTGTCGCGCCAGGAATACGGGGTCGTTCAGGATTGTCCGGGCCGAATCCACCAGGGCCACCGCCGCAAGCCATGAACCAGCGCCGCGCAGGATGTCCACCGCAGTCGCGAAACCGCCCTTGGGCTCGTCCACGAGGCTCAAATAGCGATTCAGGGCGTCTCGGGCGTCTTCTGGTGGTCCAATCACAACAAGTGCGGTCGCCAGCTCTCGCCATAGCCCGGCGTCCTGCGGGGAGAGGACCAGCGAGGCGCGGCAGAGCGTGGCGGCCTGACCATGGTCGTCGACCGCCAGCGCGATCCGGATCCGGCGCCGGCGGATCTGATCCTCCGACACCGCGCCGCCGGACATCTGCTCCAGCAACGCGTTGGCCCGACTGTTGTGGCCGAGGCGGATGAGCTGGTCGATCTGCACCAGCTGGCGCTCGTAGTAGCCGGTCATCCCGTCGTGGACCCGCGGCTGCGGTCGGACCCGCGGCCCCTCCGGCAGCGTCTGGGCGACGACCCCGCCGGCCACCACCAGGATCAGGATCAGCAGCGGCAGGATGCGCGTGCGCAGGCTCATGGCCGGCCTCCCGTCTCGACCCGTCGGCCTTCGCGATCGCGTCCCAGGGACTCGTGCATGCGCTGGATCTCGCGGAAGTAGTCGCGGACGAGGTCACGATACGCCGGCGGCGCGTCCTCCACCGGGCGCCAGCGACGGGCCTCGGGTCGCACCGCGTCCGGATCGGCGCCGACGGCACCGTCCTGGCCGGCGTAGATGTCGTCGGCCGCGCGGCTTTCCCGGCGCCGCGCCCAATCGCGCTCCCGCGACGCGTTGTGCATGTCCAGCAGGCGCGAGAGGATCCGCTCCTGGCGCCGCATGGTCTCGCCGGTCACCAGGCCGCCGGCCAGTTCGTCGCCCACGCGCTCCATGTCCCGCGACAGTTCGTGCAGGTCGCCGAGCAGACGACCGCCCTCGCTTCCGGTCCGCTCGTCTTCCTGCTCGGCCAGCGCACGGGCGTCGCCCGCCAGACCCTGCTGGCCCTGCTGCAGGCGCTGCATGCCGGCGCGCAACTCCTGGCTCAGGCGTCCCTGCTTCTGGCGCAACTGCTCGGCCAGCGCGTTGAGGCCCGACTGGTCCTCCGCCATCTTCCGGAGCTGCTGGCTGAGCATCTGCTGCGACTGGCCCGATCCGGCGCCCTGTCCGGTCGTCTGGGCCTGGGTGAGCAACTCGATGACGGCGTGGTTCAGCCCCGCCAGCGACGCCTCGGCGGCGGGACGCGCGCGGTCGGCGCGCCCTTCCTCGAGCTGGTCCAGGACGCGACCCTGGCCCGCAAGCAGTTCGTCGAGTTTCTCGAGAAGGAGCAGGATCTCGCGCGGCGCGGCGCCGGCGACGTCCCCGAGGTCGTCGCGGACCGCCATGGTGCCCTGCAGGATCAGGTACTGTCGGCGCACCAGATCGTCGGCGCGCACGTCCCGCAGGCTCACCGGCAGATCCAGCCCCAGCTGTTCCTCCCGGTGCGAAAGCGTGAGCAGGTCGGCGGCGAGGTCGCGCATCTGGCCGGCCTGCTGCTGCTTCATGGCCATCTGCATGGCCATCTGGCTGCGAAGCAAAACGTGGTAGAGGCCGGCGAGGTCGGTGAGCGCCTGCTCCATCTGCTCGGTGGCTTCCTGCGAGAGTTGCTGCTGGAGGTTCTCGCCCGCCTGCTTCATGGTCTGTCCGGTCTGCTTCTGCTCGAGCTGATCGAGCGCCTGCTGCAGCGCCTCCCGCATCTCCTGTTCGGCGGCCGTCGGATCGCCGTCCTCGCCCTGCTGCAATGTCTCGAGCGCTTCCTCGAGACGCTGTTCCATCGCTGCCATCTCGTCGGCCAGCGCCTCCTGACGCCGCGCCAGTTCGTCGGCGTCGTCGGGTTGCGACTCGCCGGTCTCGGCCTCGCGGCCCGCCTCCGCCAGCTCCTGCTGTTTGCTGATCATCTCGGCCGCCAGGTCGGTCAGCCCTTCCATCTCCTGCTCGCGCGCGAGGTCGTCGAGCATGGACATTGCGGTGTCCAGCCGACGGAGCATCTCGGTCTGGCTGCGTTCGAGATCCTCCATCGACAGCGAGAGATCCTTGCCCGACATCTGCTCCAGCGACGCGCGCAGCTTCTCCAGCAGCTCCTGCATGTTGCCGGCCTGCGCTTCGGCCATCAGCTCGGCGATGCGGTCCATCTTCTCCACGATCTCAGGGCTGGTCAGACGGCTCTCCGCCAGACGTTCGAGGTCCTGTTGCAGACTTTCGGAAAGGCGCGCCAGCTCCGCCTGCAGCGCCTTCAACTTTTCCGCGTCGATGCCGCTCGCGTTGACCAGCCCGTCATCGTAATGGATG
>CAZJMO010000016.1:2382-7449 GCA_964547085.1 uncultured Fibrobacteraceae bacterium
CGCTCGACCGCCGCCTGCAGCTCCTGGCGACGATCCCAGTCCGGCGAGGGATCCTTGAGCAGTTCGCGCCGCAGACGTTCCAGGTCCGCGCCGAGCGCTTCCGCGCGGCGCCGCATCTCCGCCAGGTCGCCGCGATGGCCCGTCTCGGATTCATCCCGCGCGCGCAGCAGTTCGAGGCTCGACGGGACCTGCAGACGCAGCACCGTCGAACGCCCCACGCCTGCCGGCTTCGGCCGCCGGTTGTCGCGGGCCTCGACCGCGATTTCCAGGATGTCGCCAGACACCAACGCCAGATCGACGGGCTGCAGGTCGAGATCCAGGCGCATGCCGCCCGTCGCCGCACGCGGAAGGATCGAGAGCGGCAACCGTCCCAGGCTGGTCGCCGCGTCGCGACGGCCCACCATGGGTGTCCCGCCCGCCGCGAGCGGAATGCGTTCCCACACGTCCTCGTCCGCGCGGCCGCCGTCGTTTCCGCGCCGCAGCAACAGGTCCAGTTCCTCCACCCCGTAGTCGTCGTCGGCCGCCGCCAACAGGTGCAGCGTCGCCGTCAGCGGCAGGCGTCCGTCGTCATCGGGCCGCTGCAGCCGGACCAGCGGCACGCGATCGGGAATCACCCCGACCTCGTAGATCAGCTCGCTGCGCCCGTCCAGCCCGCGCCCGTCCCGCAGCGCCAGACGGAAACGTCGCGCCTCGTCGAGCGCCAGTTCCCCGGCCAGCGAATCCGCCCGGACGGTCAGGCTGACGGTGTCGCCGCCGGCGCCCACGACGATCGCCGCGCGCAACGGCCGGCTGGATCGACCCTGCAGCGCCAGCCGGCTCCCGACCGGAGCTTCGATGTAGGCCGGCAACTGTGCCAGGTCCTGGACCGGCAGGCCCGTGTACGCCGGCGCCGTCACCTGCGCGGCCAGATGCGCCAGCAACGGCGGACGCCACACCGCGACCGCGTGCTCGGCCGTCACCCGCGCACCGGCGCGGAAACGGTAGACAAGATCCTCCTGCACGTCCGCGAGCACGGCCTCCCAGCGGCGGTACGGCGCCCCCAGGATCGCGTCGGCCCCGGGCACCGGTACGTCCCGCGCCGGCACCGCGCGCCAGATCTGCGATCCGGACCGGACCTCGCAGACCACCGGATGATCGCCGCCCGCGAGGTCGAGCGCCGCGGCCTTCAGGTCATCGCCGGCCACGACATGGTCCACCCCCGGCGCCAGACGCAATCCCGCCCACGGCGTCGCGTCGTGCCGGCTCCAGGGTGTGCGGAGCTGTTTCGTCCCGTGCTCGACGACCTCGGGCGCCTCCCGCTGCAACAAGACGCCCGCGGCAAGCACCGCGGCGAACACGCCGAAGACCAGCAGCGGTCGCGGCACCGGCAGCAGGCGCGGCAGCGGCAGGTCGTCCAGCAACCGCGCCGACCGCGCCAGGAGCCGGTCCACGAGCGCGGCCTGCACGGGCGTGTCGGTACGCCAGCGATCGGGCCGGCGCAGGGCCGCCTCCGCCGCGGCCAGCGTGTCGGCGTACCCGCCGGCGCGGTCGATGCGGCGCGCCACCGCGGCCCGCGAGCGCAGCGCCCGCCACGGCCGGGCCAGCGCGTCGACAGCTGCGAGCCCCGCCAGCGCCGCGGCCGTCAGCACCAGCCCCAGCCGGATCCACCGCGGCGGCTCCAGCGCGCCCAGGACGACCACCAGGATCAGCGCCAGCGCACCGACGACCCCGAGCCACGCCACCACGCCGTGCACCAGCAGACGCCGCCGCGCGGCCGTTTGCAGCCGGTCGAGGCGTCGCTGGCAGCGCTGGCGGACGGTCGGGGTCATGGCCGTCTCCTTCACGGATGGGTGAGCGCGTACATCAGGATGTTGCAGGCCATGCGCGCGGCAGCCTCGCGGACGTCGGGCGGATCGCCGTGGACGTCGGGATCCTCCAGGCCGTCGCCGATGTCGCTGGACCAGGTGTAGAACAGAACCAGCCGGCCGTCGCGATGGATCCCGAAACCCTGCGCCGGATCACCGTCGTGCGCGTGGATCTTGGGCAGGCCGGGCAGGTCGTAGAAGGCGTGGTAGATGGGATGGTCGCCGCCGAGCGGCTCGAGGTCCTGGTCCGGATAGAGCCGGGCCACGAGTTCGCGGAACGACGGGTCGAGGCCGTAGTTGTCGTCCGCGTAGAGGAAACCGCCCGCGTCGAGCCACCGTCGCAGTTCTGTCTCCTCGTCGCGATCCAGCGCGATCCGACCGTGGCCCGAGACGTACAGCAGCGGATAACGGTAGAGATCCTCGCTGTCCAGGCTCACCACCGCCTCGGTCGCGGCGGTCACGACACCCGTGCGCTCCTGGAAGAGGCGCAACCAGTTGGGCAGGCTGCTGGGATCGCAGTACCAGTCGCCCCCGCCCGCGTACCGGAGCCGCGCGATCCGGACTTCCGACACGGCGTCTTCGTCGACGCGCACCGGCGCCGCCGGCGACGCCAGACACAACGCGGCCACGACCGGCACCACCAGGATACCGGCCGACCACGCGCTGCGTCGGTGGACCGTTCGTCGCATCGTCTCTCATTCGGTCGGGGGAGCGTCGCCGTCCGGAACCGGGTCCGCCTCGGCCCGCGGCAGCGTGATCTGCGCCACGGCGCCGCGCACGTCGTCCCGGTTGGCCAGGGTCATGGTCCCGCCCATCTTGTCCATCAGGTTGCGGCAGATCGCCAGCCCGAGACCGGTGCCCTTGCTCTTGGTGGAAAAATAGGGGTCGAAGAGGCGACCGGCCACGTCGGCGTCGATTCCGGGCCCGTTGTCGATCCAGACCAGCCCGACCGTCGACGGTTCCAGGCGCCAGCTCACGTCCACCGCCAGGGCCTCCGGCGTCCCGGCCGCATCCAGGCTGTTCTGCATCAGGTTGCCCAGCACCTTCAGCAACGACTCGCGATGCGCCAGGACCGTGGGGACCGTTGCTTCGGCGACCGTGACCCGCGGGCCGCCGTCGAGGTCGCCCGTGCGATAACCGGCCAGCAGTTCGTTCACCAGGGCCGGCAGATCCAGCGGCCCGCACTCCAGCTCCCCGGGGCGCCCAAGGAGCGAGAATTCGCCGGCGATCGACCGCAACAACGACACCTGCTCCAGAATCCGCTGGACCGCTTCCTCGACGATGGTGTCGAGCCTGGGATGCCGGTCCAGGTACGCCTGCTGGAGCAGTTGCGCCGAGAGCTGGATCGGCGTCAGCGGATTCTTGATCTCGTGCGCCACCTGCCGGGCCAGCTCCGCGTTCAGCGCCAGCTTCTTGGCCGCCAGGAAGTCCGTGAGGTCCTCGCAGACGGCGAGCCGGTGCGGCGCCTTGCCGCCCAGTTCGACCGGCGCCTGCCCCACGCGCAAGGTCCGGCGGCCATCGGGGCTGCGCAGCTCGCCGCGGCCCGACGGCGGCAGGGCGGCCAGCTCCTCGCGAAGACGCGTTGCCCAGCGTTCACGGTCGGACACGGGATCCTTGGTGATGGGCAGGTCGGGGTAGAACCGCGCCAGCAACTCGTGCGCCGCCGGATTCCACGCCGCCAGTCGCCCTTCTTCGGTCCACACCAGGACGCCCACCGGAACGCGGTCGAGCACCACGCGCAGGAACCGCTCGCGCGCCTCCAGCTCCACCCGCGCCGAATGGAGCTGGTCGCGCATGCCGCGGAATCCGGCCGAGAGCCGCCCCACCTCATCACCGCCGCTCGGCGGCAGCGGCGCGTCGTAACGACCGGCAGCCAGTTGCCGCGTGGCGCCGAGCAGCACCCGGAGCGGCTCGAAGATGTTCCAGGTGAGCATCATGGCCAGCCCGAAGGCCGTCAGCAGCAGCAGCGTGATCAGCCCCGCGAGGAACAGCACCATGGCGCGCCGCTGCCCGGCGTAGTCGCGTTCGCGATCCGGGAAATCCACCGACAGCACCGCGGGCAACATCCGCCGCGTCAACACGCCGTCCGGATCGCTCGAGAACGCCGGCAACCCCACGCCGCCGGTGAACGCCAGCCCCGACGCCCGCGCCTGCAGACGCGGATGCGTGGGGTGACGCCGGAACCAGTCCATCAACTCCGGCGCCGCCAGCAGCGGGTTCTCGCCGTCGAGCACGCGCCCCGGATGGCTCGCATCGACGACCTCGCCGTCGAGCCGCAGGGTGAGCTCGCCGCCGACCACGTCGGCCAACCCGGGCAGAAGCTGATTGTCGATGCGCTGCCGATAGAAGAAGGCGCCGTCGGTCTCCGGTCCGTCCAGCAGCCCACTCAGGTCGATGGGAATCAGGATGCCCAGGTAGAGTTCCTCCGCCTGCTGCATGACCACGAACTGCCCCTCGCGCGCACCCGCCAGCAACTGCGCGGACTCGGCGGCGTCCAGGTCACTGAGGGTCTCGTCCAGGATCAACGCGCCGTCCGGTCCGAAGACCATGCCTTGGCGCACCGCGAACGGTCCCAGCGGACGGTCGCCCGCCAGACGGCCGGCCAGCAGCTCGGCCAGGTAATCGCTGCCCACGAGCGCGCGCGCCTGCTCGGCCAGCAGACCGCGGAGTTGCCCCAGCGCGGTGACCAGACCGGCGCGTGTCTGCGCGCGCGCCTCGCGGTCGATGCGACGGAACGTCTGCCGGTCGGCGAGACCGCCGGCGACCAGCAGCAGGATCATCCCGATCGCCAGGTAGCCCAGCAGGAACCGTCCCTGGAAACCGGGCAGCCACTGCCAGCGGCGCAGGACCAGGGTCCGCACCCCGAACCAGACCGCGAGCAGCAGCACGTCCAGCAACAGCACCCGGCCCAGGTCCAGGAGAATCTCGACCGCTCCGCGTCGCTGCAGTCCGAAAGGAACCCCTCGCCCGGCGTCGCGGCGAAACCGGTCGGCAACGGCGCCCAGCGACAGAGCCAGGAACTGCCGTCCACCTCGATGTCGGCCCACTCGCGCCGCCCGGAGCGCAGGTCGTCAACGACCGGGTCGTCCGCCGTGGCGGGCAGGTCGCCAAAGCCGGCGTCGAGCCAGCGCTCGGCGTTGCCGCGCAGCAGCAGCAGCGGCCTGTCGACCTCGAGCCGCGGGCGATAACCGCCGCCGGTCCGCGCGTCCCGGGCGCCGGTCAG
>CAZJMO010000016.1:7459-17530 GCA_964547085.1 uncultured Fibrobacteraceae bacterium
CGACGCGCAGCCAGCCGCGGTCGCCCTCGCGTCGTATCTCGCCGCGGAGGATCCGTTCCTGGCCGGTGGGATACCGCCGGACCTCGTCCTGCAGCATCACCCCGATCCGGCCGCCGCCCTCCTCGCCCGATTCGGCGAGACTCCACCAATCGCTCCGCTCAACGATCTCGTACGCGTAGTCCCGAAGGAAACCCGTGGCGAAGAGACTGGTCGTCTGTTCCTCGCCGTCGAGCATCTCGACCAGGCACGGCAACCCCAGATCCCGTATCGCCGACCGGCTCCATAACTGGTACGCCGGAACGTCCCGACGCAGCGTACCGCGACCGCCGCTGGATTCGGCAGGGTCTCCGCCGGCGGTATCCTGTGCGGCCATCTCACCGAGGACATCCTCGATCAAGAAGCTGATCCAGTCGTCCTGCGGTTGCACGATCTGTTGCGCCTTGCGCCGGATCCAGTCCCGCTCCGCCCCGCTGTACGCCTGCGCCAGTACGAAGTAGTTGAACAGCACCACGAGCAGGAGCCCGCCCGTCAGCCAGAACGGCCGCGCGGTGCCCGTCATCCGCGCCGGCAGTCCGCCATACAGGCGCGCGGCCGCCACCATCAGGAGCGTACCGGCGGCCAGCGAGAGCATCAGGATCACCGCGTGCAGCGCCCAGAAGGTCCAGGCGTCGATCGGGATCTGCAGGCCGATCAGGCGGGCGTTCGCGTTGACGGTCAGCTCGGTCAGAAGGCGCCAATGACCCAGCACGACCGCGGCCGCGAGCGGCACCAGCCACAGCAGGCGTCGCCGCTGTCGGACAGCGGATCCCTCGGCGGTCCGCGGCTGGAAGCGCCGCCACGCCCAGGCCGCCGTACCGACGGCGAGCAGGCCGGTGAGCAGGGCGTCGGCGCCCGACGCCAGCCAGCCTCCCGCGAAGGTCGTGGCGAAATATGCGGGGTCCAGCAGACTGGCCGCGTCGCCCGGGGCCGAGGGCGCCCGCTCGGACGACAGCGCCATGGCCGTCCAGCGCACGACATCCGCGTGCGCCCAGAATCCGCGCACGAGCCACGCCGCGAGCCAGAACCCGCGCAAGCCGCCGGCCGCGGCCGCCCAGGCCAGCACCGCCAGGCCCAGAAGCAACGCGCGACTCAGCGCCAGGACGGCGAGGCGGCGATCCGCCTGGAACGAACGTGGCGGTCGCTGCACGCTCAGACGCAGACGCGGTCGCACGCCGTGACTGTCGGCCGCGCCCAGGACCACGTCCTCGACCAGCCGCAGTCCGCGACGAGCGTCACCCCAGCTTCGTTGCCCGGGAGGTCGCGCGTCGTGGATCACGGCGCGGCGGACGGCCATCTCGGCGATCGTCTGCGCGGACTCGCTGTTGCCCACGGCCGCCAGTCGCAACTGGCATTCGACCCGGATGTCGGGAGCACCGGGCACGGCGGCAGACTCGCACAGCACCCACCAGCGATCGTCGTGCAGCAGGCGGCGGCTCCGGCCCTCCGCCGGCGGCGTTCCCGGCACCACGCGCCCGGCCCAACCCAGGCGCTGATCCCCCACCCAGAGCGCCACCGCGACGCTGTCGGTGGCCGCCACATCCGGCTTCGCCTGCCACTGCCGGCTCCACGCGTTGCAAAGCCCGAACGAATCCCGGTCCGCGAGACTGTCCGGCACGACCGCGTCGGCCGCTGTCGCGGTGAACCGTTCGAGCGTCGACTCGAGCATCCGTGCGTGCGCGACCTCGGCGTCCAGGCGCGTCCGCGCCAGTTGCTCGTTGCGGCGCGCCCAGGTCTCGTCGTCGGCCTGGCGAACGAACAGCGGTCCGACCATCGCCCCGAGCAGAAGCGTGAGAATGACGAAAAGCGGCCACCAGTGACGGCGGCCGGAGTCCTTCCGGATCAATGCGGCGAGCGCGCCCAGCCAGGCGGTCAAGGTCGCCGCCGCCAGCCACGCCGCATGCCCGTTGACGCCGCGATCCGACGGCAAGGTCACCAGGACGGCCAGCAGCAGCGCCAGCCCGGCGATGACCACGGGCCAGCGGAGAAACGCTCGCGGCATGGAGGCGAGTCCTTTCGACGGATCAGCTACCGCGCAGCGCGGTGATCTCGGTCACGTACCAGCCGTCGTCGCTTCGCGTCAGCGTGAGCAGCAGACGCTGCCGCACGGTTGCCCCGGTATCCGTCCGTTCGAAGCGCCAGATCGCCGACGCCAGCAACCGGTCCTCATCCGTGGTCGGTCGTTTATGACAAGCGAATCGGACCGTCCGGCGGCTCTGGAACAGCGTCTTGAAGTAGTAGAACGCCTGCGCCGACGTCAGTTCGCTGATCCGTTCCGGCAACGGGCCGAGTGACAGGCGTACGCCGTCGGGATGGATGAGGCCGGCCATGGATTCGTGGTCTCCGGCCTCGATGGCGGCGGTGAGCCGGCCGAGGACAGGATTCGCATCGGCCGACGCCCCTTCCCCGGGCACGACCAGACGAGCGGTCGCGGTCGCGGCCACGAGCAACGCGAACAGCGCCGCCGACCACCTGGCCGTCCGCCGCACGCGGGTTGCACTGGGTTGCCTTCGCTCCAAGGAGATCTCCTCAGTTGACACGCGGTCCCCTCCCGAACATCCGCAGGGACGACAGGCAAGCGTCGTGCCATCCGATCGGCGCCAGAACCGGTTTCATTCTACCCCTTGAGCGTGCCCGGTTCCAGTCCGGTGTCCGTTCCGGGACGCAGAACGGCCACGTCGGGGGACACTTCCGGAAACGACGACGCCCCCGACCGGATCGGCCGGGGGCGACGTTGAAGACGGCGCTGACGGGCACTACATGGAGGCGCCGGCGCGTTTCTTCTCGGCGACGAACCGCTCGTACCAGAACACCAGCACGGGGCTGGCGATGAACATGGACGAGTAGGTGCCGATGACCACGCCGAAGCTCAGGGCGAAGGCGAAGTCGTGGATCACCGGGCCACCGAAGACGTACAGCGTGAAGGCCACGAAGAACGTGGTCAACGATGTCAGGATGGTCCGGCTCAGGCACTCGTTGATCGAGCGGTTGATGATCTCTCTGTAGCTCTCGCGGCGACGCAGCTTCATGTTCTCGCGGATGCGATCGAAGACCACGATGGTGTCGTTCAGAGAGTAACCGATGATCGTCAGGAAGGCCGCAATCACCGACAGCGACACCTCCAGGTTCAGCAGCGAGAACACGCCCAGCGTGAGCGTGACGTCGTGCACAAGCGCAACGATGGCCGCGATCCCGTAGCGGAACACGAAGCGGAACCAGATGTAGATGACGATCAACACCAGCGACAGCGCGATGGCGTTGGCCGCGGCGCTGCGCAGCTCGCCGCCCACCTTCGGGCCGACCGTCTCTTCACGGCGCAGCTCGATATTGTAGTCCGGCATCTCGCTCTGCAGACGTGTGAGCATCCCCGACGCGGCGTCCAGCAGGTCCGACTCCACCCTGGGGAAGGTGATCAGGAACTCGTCGGCGGCGCCGAACTCCTGCACCTGGGCGCCCTCGAATCCCGCCGTTTCCAGCACCGAACGCAGGTCCGACACCTGGGGCACCGGCGTGATCGTCACCTGCAGCACGGAGCCGCCGGTGAAGTCGATGCTCATGCGGGGTCCCCGATGGAACAGCAACGAGGCCAGCGCCCCGATCACGAGAATGGTCGAGATGGTGAAGGCCGGCCTCATGGCCCCCACGAAGTTGATCTTCGAATTGCGGAAGAACTCCATGTCCGGTTCAACCTTTCCTCAGGTCAGATGCTGATCTTCTGCTGGCCCTTGTTGAGGATCATGATTTCCATGATCACTCGGGTCAGCACCAGGGCGGTGAACATGCTGGTCAGGATGCCGATGCAAAGCGTCACGGCGAAGCCCAGCACAGGACCGGTCCCGAAATTCCAGAGAACGAGGCCGACGATCAGGGTGGTCACGTTGGCATCGACGATCGTACGCGTGGCGTTCTGGTAGCCGGACTGCACGGCGGCGCGCACGGTCTTGGCCTTGCGCAGCTCCTCGCGCACGCGCTCGTTGATGAGCACGTTCGCGTCCACGGCCATGCCGATGGTCAGGATGATGCCCGCGATACCGGGCAGCGTGAGCACCAGGCCGAACTGCGCCAGCACGGCCATCAGGATGATGATGTTGCTGATCAGCGCGACATCGGTCACGACGCCCGTGCCGCGGTAGTAGACCAGCATGAAGAGGACCACCAAGCCCATGCCCCAGAGCGCGGCCTGCACGCCCTGTCGGATCGAATCCGACCCCAGGCTCGGCCCGACCGTGCGCTCCTCGGCGATGGTGATGTCCGCGGGCAGGGCGCCGGCGCGCAGCAGCAGCGCCAGATCGCTGGCCTCGGTGCTGGTGAACGTGCCCTCGATGACGCCCGAGCCGCTGGGAATCCGGCTGTTGATGCGCGGCGCGCTCTTGACGCGGCCGTCGAGCGAGATGGCCAGGAAGTCGCCCACGTGATCGCCGGTGGTCTTGGCGAACTGGCGCCCGCCCTTGCGGTCCAGTTCGAACGAGACCGTCCAGTTGCCGGGCTTGTTCTGGTCGGGACGCTCGCGGGCCATGGTCAGGCGGTCGCCCGCCAGGGCCACGGCCGTCTCGACCGGATACAAGTAGCGGGCCATGATGCCGTCACGCGTGGGCTCCGCGTCCATGCCCAGCTGGAACTCGATGTCGCGCCCGGCCGCCTTGACGGCGGGGTCGGCCAGCATCTGCTGCAGACGCGGCACATCGTTTTCCATCACCATGTAGTACGGATAGGGCGTGGCCATCAGGAGGGAGCTGAAGGGGTACTGCTCGCGCAGGTCCTCGTCCGCCTCGGCTTCTTCCTGCGCCAGCGCGTCCTGCTCGGGCAGGTCGGCGTAGGGATCGACGGTTGTGTCGGCCTCGGCGACCTCGGTGTCCGCGGCCTCGTCACCCGCGGCCTCGATGTCGGGCAGGTCCACACGGCGGAAGATCTCGTCCATGCGCGTGACGGCTGCCTGGGCCGTCTCCTGATCCTGGAGCATGCGGAACTCCAGGCGGGCGGTCCGCCCGATGAGATCCTTGGCGCGCTGGGGATCCTGGAGCCCCGGCAGCTGGACGATGATGCGGCTCTCGCCCACGGTCTGGATCGTCGGCTCCGACACGCCGAACTGATCGACGCGGTTGGTGATGATCTCGCGCACGCGGGCACGGGCGTCCTGGGCCTGCTCCGGACTCATGCCCTCGGTGTCGATTTCGAGCACCAGGTGCATGCCGCCCTGCAGGTCCAGTCCGCGGCGGATGGCCTTGCTGTCGGCCGCGTCGATCTTGGCCTTGAGCGCGGAGTCGGTCTTGGCCGCCTCGCGTTGATCGGCCGTGAACGACGCCGCCTTGAACGAGGGCAGCAAGAGGAAGACCGACAGCAGGAGGACGACGATACAGAGGCCCAACCTGATCTGCAAAGAACGGTTCATGGCGTGTCTCCTGGGACCTTTCGTGTTCGGGCCGCCGAGTCGGTCCGGCTATCGAATACAAGGTCCCGGCAAAATGACGAGCGGTCCGGGGCAAAAAACATTTCGACGCGTGGACGGCCGGCCACAGGCGGCCAGCGCGCGCCGAAAAAAGCCGGTTGCAATGATAACACACGAGACGGGGCCATGCCAGAGAGACCTAGCCCCCGGCGGCGATCCTTTCGGATTGCAGCGCCAGCAGTTCCGAGAATGTGACGAACACGACACCGTTGGCTTTCAACCGCGGCAGTTCCGCCCGGAGCACGTCCAGGGTGGCCGGATGCGGATGACCGATCCCCACGGCGAACCCCGAGGCCCGCGCGCTCTCGACCAGCGTATGCAGCCGCCGGCGGATGCTGGCGGGATTCCGGTGGTCGTGGTCCAGGAAGATGCGGTTGGTGGCGGTCGGCAGGCCCGCCGCCCTCGCGATGTCGCCGGCCACCGACCGCGCGGTCGTCAGGCTGTCGAGGAAGAGCAGGTCGCGGGCCTTCAGTTCGGCCATGAGATCGCGCATGGTGGCGGCATCGGCGGTGGCGGCGCTGCCCATGTGGTTGCTGACGCCTCGGACGTTCGGCAGCGCCTGCAACGCCTCGTCGAGAAGCGCGCCGATCTGCCGACGCGGCATGTCGATCAGGAGCGCCCGCGGCCCGGGATCCACGTCGGGATAGCCCTGCGGCTGCATGGGCAGGTGCAGCAGGATCTCGCGGCGGCGCTCAGCGAGCGCAGCGGTGCCGGCGTCGACTCCCAGGGTCACGGGGCAGCCCGCCTCGCGGCGCCGGCGCGCCGCCTCGTCGGTGGTGCCCGCGGCGCTCTCGGCGGGCGGCAGGGCCAGGTCGGTGCCCTCCAGCGCGAAATGGCGCGAGTAGGCCAGCCCCGGCAGCACGGACATCGTCAGCGGCACGCCGAGTTCCAGCAGGCCGCGAGTTGTCGCGTCCCGGTGGTATCCCCAGTCGTCGATGACCAGAGCCACGACCGCGCCGCCGGACCGCTGCTGCAGACCGCGCCAGGCGCTGGCCGCCGGATCGCCGCCCCAGCGCACGGCGGGACGCGACGTGCCCTCGCGATAGAGCAGCAACGTGTGGGTGGGTCGGCCGGGTACGCCCAGGTCCAGCCGCAGCAGATCGCGCCGCTCGTCCGGGCCGCCCTTGCGTCGGCGCGCCAGGCGCTCTCCCCAGAGGATCTGTCCGCCGACCTCGTCGACGGCCGCGGCGATCCGGTCCTGCACCTGCCACCACGCCGCATCGCCGATGACGGGCACCACCCGGCAGCGGACCGCCGCGCCGGGATCACCGTCGGGCAGCGGCCAGTCGTGGGCGTCGGCCGCCGTCGCGCCCGCCATGGGGCCGCCCTCGAGGCCGGGCAGACACTCCAGGAGCGCCGTCTCGACGTGGGTCTGGACCTCGCCGTAGAGCTTCTCCGCGCCCAGGTTCAGCAGCGCGGCCTGGCCCGAACCCGTCCGCGACCAGACGAGCGCGCCGACACCGGCGACGGCGGCCACGGCCGCCAACCCCAGGATCCAGGTCCACACACGGACGGGTTGTCTGGTCTTGCGGGAACGACGACGGGCAGTGGCCAAGGGATCCCTCTCTCAGGCGAGCGAAGCACGCGGACAATACGACGGGAGGAGCCCACCTGGACTCCTCCCGAAAGATAGCAGATTCCAACGAAGGGTCTACCCGTTGGTTTGATCCTTCATGCCCAGGATCTTGTAGACCTGCTTGCCGCCCTCTTCCTCGGTCCGGACGTAGAAGAGCACCACCCCGGTGACGTGGTAATCGTAACCGTCACCCTGGATATTGAAGCGGATGTCGATTTCGTAGGTCCGGTACTGGCTGTCCGGATACGCGCCGAAGTTGGGATCGTTGGTCTCGGTCGGGGTCCAGATGCCCTGGGGCTTCAGAGTCTCGAAAGTGATATCCGAGATCACGACCTGGGTGTGGTCCACGCGGGCCGGATCCGTACCGGCGACCCCTGTGAACATCTTCTCCGTACGACTGATCTCGAGATCGTAGCCGTAGCTTTCATCCAGAGGATCCTTGGGAACCCAGAGGAAATCATGGCTGATCAAGTCGAGATACTGTTCGAAATCGAGATCGACATAGATTTCCTGATAGGCTTCGACAGCCTCGTCCGCCGTCAGGGCGGGCAGGATTCCGGTGTCCTCGGGTTCCTCGCCACCGCTGTCGGGCGAAAAGATACAACCGGAAGCGGCAAAGACGGCCAGCAGCAGCGCAAAGAGCATATTCCGGAGATTCATGATCCTCCTCCTGGGAGCACGGAACGGGATGGCGGGAGCCAGCCCAGGTCGTCCATCGGCTATCGGTCTACAGATGTGGGCAAATCCAGCGCGATAACCAACGGTCGTTCCGGTCTCCTTTTGCGGGGCGCCCCTCGATGTACTTGAGGGATCCGCATCATAATAGCAAATTTCAAGCCCGCATCGCCAGCAAAAAATGATCAGGGAGCGAAAGCGCCGCGCAGGAAGCCCATGCTCTGCAGCGGGTCGCCCGTGTCGGGGTCGTTCTCGCCCTGGTCGTCGCGCCAGGCTTCCAGATACCAGAAGGCGCCGTCGGTATGGAACAGGAGCGTGGCCCTGGCGCGGTAGCGCGTGGTCGAGCCGTCCTGGCTGTTCGTGATGGTGAGCAGGTAGGTGATCTCCCACTCCGCCGTCTGGCCGTCGCCGTCGGGCGTATTGTCGGCGTCACCGCCGTTGAGCAGGTCGGCCTGGATGGTGACGCCGGTGGCGAACCAGCTGCTGATGAAGCTGAGCTCGGTCTCCTTGTCCCAGGCCGTCTGATCATCCCAGGGCGCGCCCGGATACGCGGAGGCAGCCTCGCTGTCGGGATTGTAGTGGAAATTCTCGCGCAACGCGGAGTCCCAGCCGCCGAGGTCGGAGTTGTTCAGGGCCAGACGACAGTTCTCCCACACGGCCGCCGCGCTGAACGCATCGAGGTAGTTGATCGACGACGTCGTCGGGGGCTCCGGCTCCCGCGTGGCGAAGATGCAGCCGCCCAGCCATAGCGTCGCCGCGAGGACGCCGCCGGCCAGGACTGTGGTGATACGGCTCCGGTTCATGCTCGATCTCCGGTCAGAACACCCATTTCATGCTCAGGTCGGCTTCCCAGTAGTCGTCGCTCGTGTTGGTGACGTTGGGCCCGTAGGCAAGATAACGCTTCACGCGGCCGTCCAGCGAGAGCGGATTCTCCTTGGACCCCCACGCCTCGTGGATCACCGCGCCGAGCCACATCTCGCCGCTGTAGTTGATGGTCTCGGTGACGTTGGTGCTGAACCTCGTCACGGCGTCCTTGGTCCGGTACGTCGCGCTCTGCAGCGAGAGCCAGTCCACGGCCTGCCACGCCATGCTCAACTCGATACGGCTGAGGGTCTGGTCCTGGACGCGGGCGTAGTAGTCGTTGCCGGCCCCGTCGGTGCCGGAGCGGTTGCCGTTGTACTTCTGGTTGTAGTCGTGCTTGATCGCCAGTTCCAGCCTCTCGCTCGGACGCATCTTGACCGTGGTCGAGAGGTTGCCGCGCTTGTTGTAGGTGTCCTGCTTCCGGACCTGATCGAGGTACGCGTAGTCGTAGTCCTGGTACTGGATGTACATGCGGAAGACCTGCGAGAACTCGAGCTTGTCGTTCAGGATCACGCTGTAGCTCGGCGCGACCTCGTAGGTCCGCTTCTGGTTGTTGTTGGCCGAGCGGGTGGCGCGGATCGACACGTCGTTGGTGCTCTGGAACGCACCCAGCAACGACGCCGTGAACCGGTCGGGCCAGACCGCCTCGATCTTGAGCCGGCCGTCCTCGGTCAGGCGGTCGCGGTCGTTGGCGTTGAACTCGTCCTCGGCGATCTCCTGCGAGAGGTCGGTGCCGTAGCTGCCCATGATCCGGGTGTGGCGGAAGAGTTGCCGGTACCAGTCGAGGGACAGGTCCCGCACCTTGCGATACTGCCGACCGCGCGCCGCGGTGACGCCGCCGTAGCGCTGGTTGTCCCATTCCCAGCTGTAGTTGTAGGCGACGACGAACGAGTCACGGCCCACGGGAAACGAGAGCTTCAGCTTCACGTCGTCCTTGCTGCGCTCCTTGCGGCCGACCAGGCTCTGAGAAAATTCCTGGCTGTCGGACGTGTGGTTCAGCTTGGAGTCGAAGGTGAGCGGCCCGATGGTGAGGGTGTTGTCCCAGTTCAGCGACAAGGCGTCCTTCTCCTCCAGATCCTGGATGACGCGGTCGGCCTCCGCCAGACCCGTCGTGTCGATCAGGCCGTTGCTGTTGCGGCGGTAGTCCAGGAACTCGCGGTCGAACGCGCTTTGGGTCGCGACGATATTGCCCTTCATGACCTGTCGCCGGTAGTAGACGCCGGCGCCGAGCGTGTCGCCGGACGTGGTCGAGGGGCTCTCGATGCCGGCCAGCAGGTTGTTGCCGTCCCGCTTGATCCGGAAGAGGCGCGTCGCCAGTTCGACGCCCTCGGCCACCGTCACGCCGGTGCGCAGCGCCCCGGAGAACTCGTTGTTGTCGGAGTCGTTGCGCTGGCCCTGGTTGACGGCCAGCTGCTCGTTGTAGTACCAGCCCGCGGCGAGCTTGTGGCGCAGGATGCCGGTTTGCACGTCGTTCCAG
>CAZJMO010000016.1:17540-18961 GCA_964547085.1 uncultured Fibrobacteraceae bacterium
GGCGCGGCGCGTGTCACGACGGTTGATGTTGGTGCTGCCGCCGGCGTTGGTGGTGACATCCTCGGTCCAGTTGACGCTGCCCTGCATGTTGATGACGACCGGCAGGAGCTTGCCGCTGCTGTAGCCGCCCTGGGCCGTGCGGTTTTCGACGGTCTTGTTCTGGCGACGGTAGCTGTCGTAGGTGTAGCCGTAGTTGTCGGTGATCGTGCCGCCGCCGCGCACGGCGACCGTGTTGCCCAGCTTGCCGCCGTACTGGACCTTGGTCACGTCGGCCTTGACGTGGGCCTCGGGCGTGTTGGTGCACTTGGAGAAGAACGGATCGGCGACCGCCGCCGTGTCCGCCGGCGCGCTGGCCTGGGCCTGCTTCGCGAGGGACGACAATCCGCCTCGCGGCGGCTCCGTCGTGATCTCGCTCGAGCGAGCCGTCGCCGCGGCGAGGCTGTCCGCCGGCGCCTGTGCGGCGGCCGACCCCGCCAGCAACAGCGGGACCAGAACAAGCAGGAGCGCGCACCGCGAGGTCATGCGTCGTCCTTCCGCGGCGAGGCGAGCGCCAAAGCCCGGGCCAGGCGGCGCCAGCCGGGCTGATCGAGTTGCTCGGGCCGGCA
Organism: uncultured Fibrobacteraceae bacterium; assembly: GCA_964547085.1. Lineage (GTDB taxonomy): Bacteria > Krumholzibacteriota > Krumholzibacteriia > LZORAL124-64-63 > LZORAL124-64-63 > Glo-17. Next base: position 18,146 of record CAZJMO010000016.1, read on the forward strand.
CGTGGGGTCGAAATCCGCGTCCGCGGCCAGCTGCGCGACGGTGGCCTCGTCCAGTCCGTACTGCCGACGCAACGCCGAACCGAGCTGCTTGCGACGCTGCTGGAAGAGCATCTTGACCGTGCCCAGGAACGCCCGGTACTCGTCCTCGGACCAGACCGGCTCGCGAGGCGTCAGCCCCACCACCGCCGACGCCACCTCGGGTTGCGGCCAGAAGACCGTCGCCGGAACCGTCCGCAACATCGTCACCTCGAACAGCGAACCCATGACCACCGCCAGAACGCCGAAGTCGCGTCCGCCGGGCTTCGCCGCAAGCCGGTCGGCCACTTCCTTCTGCACCATGAACACGCCCCCCGCCACGCGGTCGCGATGATCCGCGAGGGCGAAGAGCACCTTGCTCGTCAACACGTAGGGCAGGTTCCCGGCCATGACCGGCCGCGGGCCCGCCGCCTCCAGGACCTCCGCCCAATCCAGCCGGGCGAGATCCGCTTCTCGGAGCGCGAATCCATCACGCTCGCCGTATTCCTCGCGCAACACGCCGCAGAGAATGCGGTCCACCTCGACGCAGGTGACGCGCTCGCAGAGGTCCAGTAGATGGACCGTCAGCGCACCGCCCCCGGCGCCCAGTTCCAGGACCCGCAGGCTCCTGGCAGCCACGTCCGCGGCGATGGCCCGGGCCAGATTGCCGTCGACGAGGAAGTTCTGTCCCCGCCGCTTCACCGGGCGGATGCCGTGGCGTCGCAGGAGGGCGAGCTGGCTCTCGGTCACAGGTCGGCTCCCGTCGTGCGCACACGGACGCGTACGAACATCCCATCGTCC
>CAZJMO010000017.1:0-9097 GCA_964547085.1 uncultured Fibrobacteraceae bacterium
ACTATTGAGGCACTGGCAACAAAACTTAATGTTGAGGTTATTGATATGCAGACACTCCTTAGTGCCGGCTTTATAAACAAAAATGCCCTGGTTAAGATTCTTGGCAACGGCACCCTGACGCGTAAGCTGGAAGTGCACGCCCATGCATTCACAAAGTCGGCTCAGGCCGCTATTGAAGCCAATAAAGGAACCGTAGTTAAACTGCAGTAGAATGAAATTTATCCAGACCCTAAAGAATATTTTCAAGATTGAAGATCTTCGTGCAAGAATATTTTATACAATTGCAATTGTAGCATTATACAGACTGGGTAAATATATTACACTCCCGGGAATAGATCCATCACAACTTGGTCTTCTAAGAGACCAGACCTCAACCGGGTTGATGGGTCTGCTTGATATGTTCTCAGGAGGTGCTTTCTCACAGGCATCTATTTTTGCTCTTGGTATAATGCCTTATATCTCTGCATCAATCGTTATCCAGCTTCTGGGTATCGTATTTCCTTATTTCCAGAAGATGCAGAAGCAACCACGACGACCGAGCCGTCCGCCGCCTTCAGCGGCGTCATGATCAGCATGCCGCCTTCGAGGCTGCTGGCGTCGGCGAGGCTGGAGACCGAGATATCCACCCGCTCGCCGGAACCCGCCGTGGGATCGACCTCACCGGTCACCACCACCGCCGCCACGTTCTTCAACCGGATCAGCGACGGATCGACCGTGACGCCGAGGCGTTCCAGCATCGAACTGAGACTGTTGACGGTGAAGTCACTGCTCTGTCCGTCGCCGGTCCCGTTCAGGCCGGTGACCAGACCGTAGCCGAGCAGCGGTTCGGGCGTGGTGCCCTCGAGGTAGGCGATGTCCTTCACCCGCGTGGCGACGTCGGCGCCGGCCGGCAGGGCGCACACGAGGCAGACCAGGCAGATCAGAGGCAACAGTCGGCGGAAATCCATGAATCGCTCCCGGTCTAGAACAGCCAGTTGACGACGCGCGTGACGATCCCGGGCTCGGCCGAATCCTGGGCCATGCCGGTGCCGCTGTAGGCGATCTGCGCGTCGGAGATGTAGGTCGACAGGATGGTGTTGTCGGCGGAGATGTCGCGACCGCGGCAGATGCCGCTGATCTCGATGAGCTGGCGGTCGCCGTTGATGTCGACGGTGCGCGTGCCGATGACCTTGAAGTTCCCGTTGGGCAGGATCTCGTTGATGGTCACGGAGATCTCGGCGTTGAGATTGCCGGTCCGGCTGGTCGAGCCGTCGCCGCTGAACTTGTTCTCGGTGTCGAGACCCCAGGAACTGAGCGGCTGCAGGAAACCAAGGGCCGGCCCGCCGCTGATCTCGGACTTGTTGTTCGCGTCCATCTCGGTCGTGGCACCGGCGCTGGTCTTCTCGGCGATGATGATCGTGACCACGTCGCCCACCTTGCGCGCCTTGAAGTTGGACACCAGGCCGCTGCCGGTCTCCAGGTCGATCAACGGCGTTCCGGCGCTCGATACGGTCGCCGCCAGCAGAACGATCAAACAGGCGCCGACCCGGATCTTCTTGCGCATCATTCTTACCTTCCCTTGACCACGACCCCGGCCGCCGCGACGCGCGCGACCACCAGGTCACCGTTCATTTCGTTTCTCACGGTGACGACCTGACCCAGCAGGCCGTCCTGTCGACATTGGGCGCGGACCACGGCCTCGACGCGTCCGCGCCGGATCACCAGATCCACGTCTTCACCGCGTCGCACCAGCGGCCGCGCCTCCAGGTCGCGCCGCTTGAGGATCTCGCCGCCCGTCAGGTTCCGCGCCGCGATCATTCCCTCGAGCGCCTCGGGGCCGTCCACGACGTTCGTGCCCACCTGCGCCAGATCGGCCCAGGCCCAGCGCAGCGCGGCCGGGGCGGCGTCCTGGCCGCGGGCCAGGCCGCTCGTCGTCGTCGCCACGCGGCCGTACGCGTGCAGGACCGCGACCACCGAAAGCCGGTAATGGCGCTCGCCGTCGACCACGTGCACGGTGATCAGGTTGCGTCCGGGCGTGAGCGCGCGCGGGCGCGGCCACTCCACCGACCAGTCGCCGCCGGCCATCAGATCGACCGCGGGAACCTCGAGTTCGAGCCACGACGGAGGCGCGTCGGCCGCCGCGGCCGGCACCTGCGGCAGCAACGCCCCACGGACCTTCGCGGTCAGCAGGTTCGGCGCCACCGGTCGGCCGTCGAATCGGATGTGGCATCGCGCCGCCCCGCGAAGGACGACGTCTTCCGCCAGACCCGCCATGACCAGTTTCCGTAGCAGCGTGCGCGCGGTCACAGCCGTCGTCGCGCCCGGCCGGCCGCCGGCCACCACCACCAGATCCTGCGCCGCGGTGGGAATCGTTCCACCCGCCAGATCCGCCAGCCGGACCGTCGTCCCGCGCACCGACACGCTGTCGGCCAGGTCCAGGGTCCACGCACCGGCGCCGGTCCCGAGCAGCAGCACGACCGCGAACGCGGTCGCGGCTTGAATCGGCAGTGTCGGTCGCAGGTTCATGGTCGGTCCTAGCGCTTGATGTTGTTGGCCGTCTGGAGCATCTCGTCGGCCATGGAGATGGTCTTGCTGTTCAGTTCGTAGGCGCGCTGGGCGGTGATCATGCGCACAAGTTCGTCCACGGTCTCGACGTTGCTCATCTCGAGATAGCCGCTGGCGACCTCACCGATGCCGTCCTCGCCCGGGTTGCCCGTCAGCGGCGTACCGCTGGCCGGCGATTCGAGGAACATGTTGCTGCCCTTGGCGATGAGGCCCGCCGAGTTGGGGAAGCGCACCAGTTCGATATTGCCGATGTCCTGCACGGTCGAGCTGTCGCCGGAGAGCATGACGCTGACGGTGCCGTCGCGCGCGACCGAGATCTCCGTGGCGTCGGCCGGCACCTGGATCGACGGTTCGATGCGGTAGCCGATCGAGGTCACGATGTTGCGCTCGCTGTCCATCTTGAAGCTGCCGTCGCGCGTGAAGCCCAGGTTGCCGTCCGGCAACATGAGCTGGAAGAAGCCGTCGCCCTCGATCATCAGGTCGAGCGGGTTGTTCGTCGACACCACGGTGCCCTGGCCGAAATCCTTGCTCGTGGACACGATCTTGACGCCGTGTCCGACCTCGACGCGCGAGGGCTCCACCAGCCCCGTCGCGCGCACCTGCCCGCCGGGCACGACCGACTCGTAGAGCAGATCCTGGAACTGCATGCTGCTCTTCTTGAATCCCGTCGTGTTCACGTTGGCCAGGTTGTTCGAGATCGTGTCGATCTGCATCTGCATGGCCTTCATGCCAGACGCCGCGGTTCCCATGGCTCGCATCATGTTCAGCTACCCCGTTTCTTGACCGACCGACCACTAGCTCGTGCGACCGAGCGTATTGACGCTCTTGCTGAGCATCTCGTCGTTGGACTGCAACACCTTGGATTCGACCTCGAACGCCCGCTGCGCCGCGATCATGTCGACCAGCGTGCGCACCGGATCGACGTTGCTTCCCTCGATGTATCCCTGCATCACCGTCACGTCGTCGACCGGAACGTCCTGCGGCGCCTGATCGGCAGGCGCAGCCATCATCCCGTTGCCGTCGTGCATCAACGTCTCCGGTGCCTCGAACTCGACCACCCGCAGTCGCCCGCGCGCCGCGCCGTCGACGGTCACGGTGCCGTCGGTCTGGATCACGATCTCGCCCCCGGCCGCGTTCACCGGGCCCGCCGTGCTCTGCACCGACAGTCCGCTCGCGGTGACGAGACGCCCGGTGTCGTCCAACCGGAAGCCGCCGTCACGGGTATACATCTCGTTCCCTTCCTGGTCCTGCACCACGAAGAACCCCGGCCCCGACAGTGCGACATCGGTGCCGCGTCCTGTGACCGTCAGTTCTCCCGCGCGCATGTCCGTCGCCCGCGTCATCGCCAGCGGGTTGTCCGTCACCGACGTCCGGGTCCCCGAACCGAGGGACAGACCACTGGCGACCGGTCCGTCGGCCTTGGCCGCGGACTCCTCCGCGACGCGGGTCAGGACCTGCTTGAAGCCCGCGGTCGACACGTTCGCCAGGTTGTTGGCCATGGTGTCGATACGGGTCTGTTCGAAGCGCATCGCCTGTTTGGCTGTCTGCATGTTTCGCAGCAAACCGGACCTCCCGGATCTCGAGACGCGGAGACTCTTCGCGACCGGACAGCCGCAAGCATCGTGCCCCTCGTCCGGCTGGGGCCCGGTCCCGGACCGCCGTCGAAAGCACCGCCACGCGGACGCTCATCGCTTTGCAATACAAGCATTTACCGAGTATGGAAATCGGGATCAGGAGGGCCGGCCGAACACGCTCGAAGCATCGTCCGGATCGGCGGATGCCCAGGACACGGACACCGGTGGGTGATTATCTGGCGGGCGCGTTGGCTGTCTCGTGGGCCGCCTCAGCGCCCTCGTCCGACGTCGCCGGCGGCAGGGTCACGCGAAAGTCCGACCCCGCGCCGGGCGCGCTTGTGACGGTAATTTCGCCCCCATGCATCTCGACCAGACGCCGGACCACGACCAGGCCCAAGCCCGTCCCCTCCGCGTGACCCGAAGCGCCGCCGCGGCCGAACGGCTCGAACAGGCAGGCACGATCCTCGGGCGCCAGACCGGGGCCGCCGTCGGACACGGTGATCGCCACCGCGCCGTCCGTCCGTCGCGCCTCGACCCGCACCCACCCGCCGACGTCGTTGTACTTGATGGCGTTGCTCACCAGGTTATCGATGATCTGGTGCAGTCGCAGCGGATCGGCGTCCACGTGCAGGGACACCGGCTGCACGTCGCCGGCCAGACGGATGTTTCGCGCGCCGGCCCGTCGGCTCGACTCGTCCAGAACCCGTGCGACGACATCGTCGACGCACACCGGCACGCAGCGCAGTTCGAGCGCACCGGCCTCGAGCCGCCCGTAGTCCAGGAAATCGTCGAGCAACCGCGTGACCTCGACGATCTTGGCGTCGATCCCGCCCAGGAATTCGCGTTGAGTGTCGTTGAGCGGCCCTGGCTGCCCGGTGGCCAGAAGGCCGGCGTAGCCCTGGATCACCGCCAGCGGCGACCGCAGATCGTGCGCGATGAGCGACTGGAACTCGTCGCGGGGCTTGTCCGGTCGGCCGTCGGTCAGGATCCAGAGCCGGTTCCCGCCCGAGAGGACGTGTCCGCGCAGCCGCACCGACCGCGCAACGCCGCCGACGCGCAACGGGACGTCCTGGTCGCTGTCGAGCGACTCCGACAGCCGCCGACCGGCGTCGGGCACGCCGGACGCCGTCAGGACCGCCGGCAGGCCGTCCGGCCCGCCGGGAATCGCACCGCCCACGAACCCGGCGAACGCCCGCGTCCAACGCAGGAACCGGAATCCCTCGTCCGTCAAGGCCAGCGCGAGCGGCAATTCGCGGACATCGAGCCGTTCCCCGGCGGGAGCGCCGTCCAGGAAGCACTGCACGAGCCACGGTTGATCGGACATGGATCTCCGTTTCCGGACGGCGCACACGACACTCGTCCGGTCCAGGGATCGGCAGACTGATGGGAAAGCTTGACGGGAAACCGCCGGGTCAGGAAAACGGGTCAGGAATCCGTGAGCAGCAGGTTGATGTGCTTCTCGAGCACCTCCTGCCCTTCCGGTTCCAGCCACGTGAAGAACACCGCGACCTCGTACTTCGCGCCGTCGTCCTGTTCCTCATCCGGATCCGAGCGCACGACGAGACCCTGGCAATGGACCAGGGCGTGGTCTGGAGCATCCCCGTCGGCCCCGGGAACCGCCAGTTCGAGTCCCATGGCCAGCTTGGTCATGGGCTCCATGTAGCGGCTCGAGCGGAAGTACACTCCGGACGTGGAGATGTTGATCGTCTCCAGTTCCACGTGTGCCGCCTCGTCCTGCTCCTGTTCGAGATACAGTTGCAGATTCAGGCTGGCATCGACGCGCTTCGATCGACGACGTTCTCCACGGTCGGACATGGCCTCGCTCCTTCAACGAACCGGGTGTAGCGTGGGGCCGACGCCTGACGGCGCCGGCCCGAGCCGGCTACTTCTTCTTATGACGGTTCTTGCGCAGACGCTTCTTCCGCTTGTGAGTCGCGATCTTCTTGCGCTTGCGCTTGCGTCCGTTGGGCATGGACCAACCCACCTTTCAGTCATCATTGCCGCGGCCCTTGGGACAACCCCTGCAGGGCATCCGCCTCCGGGCCGCCGCGATCCAGTATCCGGCTTAGCCACCAGGATATGACAATATCCCTGGCGACCGCTCAATTTAGTCCACAAGTCCGGAAAACACAACTAGGAGTCGTCGTCGCCCGTCCCATCGATGTTGAGTCGAGCCTTCAAATCGTTCGACGCCTTGAAGTACGGGACACGCTTCGCCGGCACCCCCACGGACTCTCCGGTCCGCGGGTTCCGTGCCAGACGCGACCGACGCTGCTTGACCTTGAAACTCCCGAATCCGCGCAGCTCGACCTTGTCGCTGCTGACCAGGGCCTGGCCGATGTTCTCCAGGATCATGTTGACGATGATCCCCGTGTCTTTCTTACTGATCCCCGTTTCAACGGAGATCATCTCGACCAGTTCTGCTTTGGTCATGGTACCAGCTCCCCTGATCGAACTCACTTCAAGCGCGTCATTCCGGCCACGCGCGGCGTTCGGAGTCGCCGGATACGTAGCGAACCGTGTGCTCAAGCTAGCATGTCTCTTGAGAGGTGTCAACTGCAATAGATTCAGGGGTTTGCATAAAAAATATGTTTCCCGCGTCTCGCCGCGTGGCCCATCCGGTGACCGGCTGCAAACTGTAGCGTGCAGAGGGCCGAATAGCCAAGTCGCAAGCGACGCAGGAAACATTTTGATTGGTATCATCAAGTGTCGGGCCAGATCGCGGCGCACACGTCCCAATCGTGGCTCGTGTTTCCAAGTCGTTGCAACACAGCATGTTTGTTGGAGTCCGCAAAATCCCGCACGACACCGCGCCCGGAAGCCTCCGTGCAGAGTGCACGGCTCTTCCACGCCCCGGGATTGCGCTATGCGACCCCGGACGTCCCGCTCAGATAGGAAAAGACCGCGTCGTGTCCTGTCGTGGTGCGGCAATCGCGACGCGCCATGACCGTGACGGCCACCGCGCGCGCGCGCGCCGGATCCTGGCGACCGTCGTCGCGGCCGTCGCCCCACGTGAAGCAGGGCAAGCACTTGGCCGGGAATCCGGCGCCGAAGACGTTGCTGGCGAAGCCCGCGGTCGTGCCCGTGTTGAACAGGGTGCCGATGGCGGTCTTGCCGTGTTCCCCCATCATCAACCCGACGAATCGCCGTCCGCTGTCCCGGGGACCGTCGCCCTGGTCCACGCGGATGGTGCCGTAGGTGTTCTTGAGGTCGCTGCAGGTGGTCATTGCCCCCAGATTGCACCAGCTCGCCAGGTATGCGTGGCCGATGAAGCCCTCGTGCTGCTTGTTCACGAAGTCCAGGAACGTGCTCTCGCCGATCTCGCCGGCAACCTTGTTGACCGCGCCGAGCGAGGTCTCGCCGTAGATCGTGGTTCCCGCCTTGACCAGGCTCCCGCTCCCGATCGACAGCGGCCCTTCCAGGTAGCAATGCGGCAGGACCCGCACGTCCCGCCCGAGGACCACCGGCCCGGCCGTCGCGTCGATCACGACGCCGGGTGCAAGGTCGCAATCCGGTCCCAGCAGGAGGTTCTCCTCGCCCCGCACGACCACGCCGTCGATGGCGGCCTCGCGCCACGTCCGCAGATCCACGGCCTCGCGCCAGGTCGCGGCCGACGGATCGGTCGGCACCGCGCCCCAGATCGTCCGCGCCGGCAAGCGCCGTCCGAGGTGCGCGAGGTCCTGCGACAGCGTCGCCGCCGTCGCCGGCACGACATCCCACAGGCGCGACCACGCACCATCGGCCCGCCGCGCATCCGTCGGTGGAATGGGGTCCCACGCCGGCACCGGCACCGAGGCGTCACGCCAGCAGCCATCCTCGCAAGCCCGTTGTTCCCATCCCGTCCACGTCGACAGGAGTTCTTCCGCCGCCTCGGCCCCGACGCAGAGGACCAACCAGCCCTCGTCGTCGCGCCACGCCAGATCCTCGCCCCGCGTCGCGGCCTCGACCGCCGCCGACAGCAGATCCCACGCGCCGCCGACGCGGCCGTTGACCAGCAGCAGGCGCGACTCGGGCGTCACCCGCTCCCGGATCGCCGTCGCTCCGGCGACCATTCCCGCGGCCGCCGCCAGTTCCACCAGAAAGGTCCGGCACAGCAACGCAGGCTCACGGCCCGCCAGCACGGCCAGTCGCTCGCGCGCGTTCAACAGACCGCAGCGCATCTCACCGACCGGCACGCTCCAGGTCACCGGCCGGAAACCGGTCGTCGTCTGATCCTCGAAGATCACGGGCAGCAGGGACACTCCAACCTCCTCGGCGCGCACACGCGGACGAACGGACGATCCCGCGCATGGTAACCGCGCGGCGCGATCCGGCCAAGCCCCGACAGCGTTCGTTCGCAGGTTGATCGATTCAGGCGAGGAGGTCGATGACCGTTCCCAGGAGTTCGTCGCCCGTTTGCGCGACGGTTATGCAGGCCTCGAGGCCGCGACGGGCGACGAGCATGCGGGCGACGGCATCGGCTGGATCAGCAGGCGCGGCGTCGGGTGACGCGTCGACCGCGCGCGTGAGATCGCCCGCGGCGATCTCGAAGCGCCGCTGGTTCTTGTATATCCCGTCGAGGGCCTGGTTGAGAACACCGATGGTCATCGCGTGGAACCTCCCCTCCCTTCTTCGGCACCGTTGCGCAGAACTTGAGCGAATATCGGAAACAGGACGGCCCCGGTCTTGACGACCGGGGCCCGTTTCGTTCTTCGTGTGTTCGGCGGGTCAGGCCGACCGTTTCGCCCGCCCCGAGATCGACTCCTTCGCTCCCTCGAGCGAGGCGTACATCACCGGCACCACGATCAGCGTCAGGAATGTGGCCACCGCCAGCCCCCAGATCACCGCGATGCCCATCGCTCCCCACCATTGCGCCGTCTCGCTGCCGACGACCAGCACCTTCGACCATTGCCCGTCGAAGATCCGCGCGAAGTCGATCGAGACGCCCGTCGTCAACGGAACCAGGCCCAGGATCGTGGTCGCCGACGCGACCACCACCG
>CAZJMO010000017.1:9107-14512 GCA_964547085.1 uncultured Fibrobacteraceae bacterium
GACGCCCGCGTGTATGATCGCCTCCTCCAGGCCCATGCCCCGCGCGCGCAGCTGGTTCATGTAGTCCAGGAGCACGATCGCGTTGTTGACCACGATGCCCGCCAACGAGATCACCCCGACGCCGGTCATGATGATCCCGAACGGGGTGCCGGTGACCATGAGTCCGGCCAGCACGCCGATCAGCGAGAGCAGCACACTGAAGATGATGATCAGCGGCTGCGTCACCGAGGTGAACTGCGAGATGAGCACGAGCAGGATCAGCATGATCGCCACCACGAACGCGTCCGAGAGGAAAGCCATCGACTCGGCCTGGTCCTCGCTCTCGCCGGTGTAGTCGAGCCGGTAACCCGCCGGGACGGCGAGGTCGGACAGCTCGTCCTGCACCTGCGCGAGCAACGTGTTGGCGTTGTAGCCGGGGCCGACATCCGCCGAGACCGTGACCACGCGGATCCCGTCGATACGGCTGACCGACGCGAGCGCGGTCGTGAACTCGGGCCGGGCGAACGCCGAGATGGGCACCGCCTCGCCCTCGTAGAAGACGGTCGCGTTCTGGAGGTCCTCGACCTTGCGGCGGAACGGCTGCTGGTAGCGCACGGTGATGTCGTACTCGTCCTCGCCGATGCGGTACTTCGCGGTCTCCGCGCCGTGCAGCGCGGTGCGGATGGTGCCGGCGATGTCCCATGTGCGCAGCCCGTAGCGCGCGGCCTTCTCGACGTCCGGCCGCACCTCGATCTCGGGCAGGTCGTGGTCGTAGTTGTCGGTGATGTTGATCAGCCCGGGCAGTCCGCGGATGCGGTTGCGGATCTGGCCGGCGAGAGATCCGAGCACGTCGAAGTCGTCGCCCGAGATCTCGATGTTCACCGGCTTGCCCGTCGGGGGACCTTCGTCGCGCTCCTCGACCGTGACCTTCGCCCCGGTGAAGCCCGACAGGTTCTCGCGCAGCTCGTCCAGCGCGTCGTCCGACGGCCGCGCCCGATCCGTCTTGTCGACGAACTCCATGGTCACGACCGCACTGTTGGACGGCGCGCTCTCGCCCGTGCTCATGCCGCCGACGGCCACGCCGACGGACGCGCTGTAGGCCACCAGGTCACCGACGTTCTCGACCTGCGTCTCGACCTGGCGCGTGAAGGCGTCGGTCAGCTCGATGCGCGTCCCGCTGGGCGCCTCGATCGCGACCTGCGCCACGTTCGGGTCGACGCGCGGAAACAGCTCGATGCCGTGGTTGTAGCGCCCGAAAGCGACGAGCACGCCGAGAAATATCAAGACCATGCCGACCAGCGTGATCGCCTTGTTCCGCAGCGCCCAGCCCAACGTCGGGCGGTAGGAACGCAACCCGGCGCCCATGAGCCAGTCGCCCAGCGGCGTGCTGCCTCCGCCCGGCTTGGGCTTCTTCATGAATCGCGAACAGAGCACCGGGTTGAACACCAGCGCCACGAGCAGCGAGGCACTCAGGGTGATGATGACGGTGATCGGCAGGTACTTCATGAACCCGCCCATGATCCCCGGCCAGAGCACCAGCGGGCCGAAGGCGCAGACCGTGGTCAGGGTCGAGGCGATCACAGCGGCCGACACCTGGTCGGCGCCGTCGCGGGCGCTGTCGTCCGGGGATTTGTCCTTGCCTCGGTGGCGGAAGATGTTCTCGACGATCACGATCGCGTTGTCGACCAGCATGCCCAGGGCCAGGATGAGGCTGAACAGCACGACCATGTTGAGCGTGATGCCGGTCGCCTGCAGGACGATGAACGTGATGAGCATGGAGAACGGGATCGCCACGCCCACGAAGAGCGAGTTGGTGAAGCCCAGGAAGAGGAAGAGGACGGCGACCACCAGGATCAGGCCGGAGATGATGTTGTTCTCCAGCTCGTGGACCATCATCTGGATGTCCTCGGACTGGTCGCCGACGATGCTGACCTCGGTGCCGGCTGGGAATCCCGGGGCGAGGCGGTCGAGCGTCTCCCGGACCGCTTCGGCGATGTCGATGATGTTCTCGCCCGAGCGCTTCTTGATCTGCAGCGTCACGGCATCGCGCCCGTTGACGCGCGAGATGGTGTCGCGATCCTTGACGCCGAACGTCACCGTGGCGACATCGCGGATGTAGACCGGCGAATCGACGCCGATATTGACCACGAAGTCGAGGATCTGCTCCGGCCGCTCGACCTCACCCGGTACGCGGACCTGGTAGTCGTATTGGCCGAGCGACAGCTTGCCGCCGGGGATGGTCAGGTTCTGCAGCGCGATGGCATCCTGGACATCGACGAGGCCGAGGCCGTAGAAGTCGAGCCGCTCCGGATCGACCATCACCTGCACCTCGTTCTCGATGCCGCCGAAGAGGTCGATCGAGAGCACGCCCGTAATCTGTTCGAGCGCTTCCTGCAGGTCCTCGCCGGTCTTCTTGAGCTGGAAGAGGTCGTAGTCGCCCGACAGGTTGATCTGCATGATCGGCCAGTCGCTCGCGCTGATCTCCATGATCAGCAGGTCCTCGCGCGTGTCGGCCGGCAGCTCCGGTTTGGCCAGCTCGACGCGGTCGCGGACCTTCTGCAAGGCATCGATCATATCGACATCGGTGGTGAACTCGAGGGTGATCTGGGCCATGCCGTAGTACGAACTGCTGGTCATCTCCTTGAGGTCGGGCAGGCCCTTGAGCTCCCGCTCGAGCTTGCGGGTGACCAGGTTCTCCATATCCGCGGGCGCGGTGCCGGCGTAGGGCGCGATCACCATCACGAACGGGATCTTCACGTCCGGCGACGCCTCGCGCGGCAATTCGACGTAGGCCTTCAACCCCAGAAGCGTGATCACCGCCATGAAGGCGAAGATCATGGGATACTTCCGGATGGCTCCCGACGTGATCTTCATCGATCCACCTCCACCGAGACGCGTGTGCCGGCGCTTTCGGAGCGGATCACGTCCGGGTCGGCGGCTGCGGTCCCGTCGCCGCTGTCGACGCGTTCGGTGACCGCGACCAGCATGATGTTCATGAGCTCGCGCTGGCCCCGGACCACCAGCAGTTCGTCCACGGCGAGCCCGCTGCGCACCGCGACCATCAGTCCCTGGCCCGGTCCGAGCTCGATGCGACGCTTGCGGGCGCGGTCGGCCTCGACCACGAAGACGTGCGCACCGTCGCCGCCCGGCATCACCGCGTCGCGCGGGATGACCACCAGCGCGTCGGTGGTGCGCTTGGCGAGTTGCGCCCGGCCGATGACGCCGCTGCGGTAGGCCAGGTCCGGGTTCGGCAGACGGATCTCGACGGGGAATTTGCCGTTGCGCGTGCTGGCCTCGAAACCGACCCACGCCACCGTGCCGACCACGGGCTCGCTCCCGCCCTCGAGCACCACTTCGGCCGTCATGCCCTCGCGCACCCACGCGACCTCGGACTCGGTCAGCGAGCCTTCGAGTTTCAGGACGTAGGGATCGATCACCCGCGCGACGGTCATGCCGGCGATCACGAGTTGTCCGCGCTCGACCATGCGGTCGGCCACGATGCCGGCGAACGGCGCCTTGATCTCGGACCGGTCGTGGCGCGTACGCGCGATGTCGCGCCGGCTGCGCGCCTGCTCATACCCGGCCTCGGTCCGCAACAGGTCCAGGCGGCTGATCTTGCCGGCCTGGAAGAGCTGTCGCGTCTTCTCGACATCGTATTCCTGGAGCACGAGGTCGGCCTCGGCCGCGGAGAGGTCGGCCGCGAGCAGCCGGCGGTCCAGCGTCACGATCGCAGCGCCGCGGTCGACGCGCGCGCCCTTGTCGTTGTCGATCACCTGGACGGTGCCCGACTCCTCGCTCGCGATGTCGGTGCCGCGTACGGCCGCCACCGGCCCGGCGATCTCGAGGAACTCGGTGACCGCACCGGTCTGCAGCGGCATCACCCGCACGTTGCGCGCGACCTCGCGCCCGTCCCCGACTTCGGGGCCGCGGTCGCAGCCGGCGACAGCCAGCAGCAGGATCGGGAGCAGCAGGACGGGTCGCAGATGTTTCTCGTGGCAGCGTTTCATGGTCGTACTCCCTCTAGCGGACCGATGTCGTCAGGCCCGGAATCGCCGCCAACGGCGTGGCCGGCGAATAACCGACGGCGCGCTTGAGCCCGGCCGTCAGCGTCAACACGTTGTAGCGCGCTTCGATGAGCGTGCGGCGAGCGGTCAGGTGGTTCGACTCGGCGTTCAGGACGGTGAGATAGTCGACCCTGCCGAGCCGGTACATGAGCAGGCTCTCCTCGAGCGCCTCCTCGGCCTGTTCGAGGTTGAGCCGCGCGGCGATGAGATTCCGGCGCGCCGTCTCCAGGTTGTTCAGCACCTCGAGGACGACGACCTGCGCCTGCCGCCGGTAGCCCGACAGCTCGGTCTCGCTGCGGCGGATCCTGGCCTTCGTCTCGTCGACCTGGCCCTTGGTCAAGAGGCCGTTGAAGATCGGCACGTTGAGCGCCACCGACGCGGTCCACGATTCGTGTCCCTCGTCCCACTGGCTGTCGATCTCGGTGCCGACCCAGCCGTAGCTGCCGTGCAGCGAGAGGTAGGGCCGGTGACCGGCGACCTGCGTCTGCTTCTGTCGACCGAGGATCGAGACATAGCGATCCACCGCGACCAGATCCGGGCGCGACACCGCCAGTTCGAGCGCGCAGTCGCCGTCGATCGATTCGGTCTCCAGGTAATCCGCGTTGACCACCGTCAGCGCGACGCCCGGGTCGCGCCCCATGATCGCGTTCAGCCGCGCTCCGGTGTTGGCCACACGCTGCCGCGAACTCCGCCGTTCGGGCTCGATGTTCGCCAGCGCGACCGCCGCCTGCAGCGTATCCAGCCGCGTCGCCAATCCCAGTTCGAAGCGCATGCGCGTCAGGTCCAGCAACTCGCGCTGGTTGGCGTACTGCGCGTCGACCGCGTTGGCCGACTCCGCCATCATGAGCACCGCGTGGTACGCGCCGACGACGTTCTGCGCCGTGGCGTGCTCCGCGGCGCGGATCATCAGGTCCTGACGCTCGATGCCGAGATTGGCCGCCCCGACGGCGCCAAGGATCTTCAACGGATTCAGTTCCCAATCGAGGTCCAAACGCGTCGTCCAGTACGTGCTGGCCGGGATATCCGCGGCGGCCGGGATCAGCGAGCCGAACCCGCCGAGCCATTCCTCGAACCACGGGTCGGCGCCCACCGGCGGCGCGAATCCGTCGCCGCCGCCGAACGTGGGATCGAGCGCGAAGCTGGGGTCGCGGCGCCGCGTCCAGTCGCTCACCAGATCCAGGGTCGGCAGGCCCGTCGCCAGGGCCTGGTACTTCTGGCCGTCGAGTTCGCGGCGCCTTTCGCGTTCGGCATCGCGTTCCTGCACCGCGAGGTCAGGCAGCAGCGCCCAGGCATCCGCCAGCCGCATGCCGGGCACGACACCCCCCGCTACCGCGAGCGGATCGCAGGCGACGATGCGTTCGC
>CAZJMO010000017.1:14522-18749 GCA_964547085.1 uncultured Fibrobacteraceae bacterium
GCCAGCGCGGCCTCGAGGCACGCCGGCAGGTCCATCGCCGCGACCGCGCCCGGCCGCGCCACGACCGTCGCGCCGAGCGGCGCCACGGGCGTGAACTCCGGTTGGAGCGCTTCCTCGTTCGCCGCGGCGTTCGTCGCCAGTGCCAGCGACAGGATCACGGCGCCGACCGCGGCCGCGCCGCTGCGTGTCAAGGGATGCTCAGTCATCGCTTTCGTCCTCGGATCCGGGTTTTTCAAGCTGGCGCCGCGGCACCACAAGTCCGACACCCGTGTTCAGGAACCCTTTGTCCGACCACGGCCGGCGGCAATATTCCACGATTCTGTTCGCAGTTTCGGTGAGGACCGCGTCCAACAGGTCCTCTTTCTCGAGAACGCCGAACGGCGCCGGGATGATGTCAGCCCAACGATACGTCGTTTCACGAACGGCGCATCGCCTCGATTCCATATTTGAATACGTCGGACAACGCGTGTCATGTACCAGATGTTTCATATATCGCAAGAGATTGTCGATCGATATCGGATCAGGAGAGGATCAGCCGAGAACAACGGCCAGGACACCGCCCACGGCCAAGACGCAGGCCAAGACCTTGCGCCGTGTGAACGACTCGTGCAGGAAGATCCGCGCCAGGATGATGATGTAGATCGTCGATGTCTGGTTCAGCACCGCGGCCGTGCCGGCGCCGGTAAACTTCATCCCGGCGAGCCAGCACAGGAGCGAGAAATAGCTTCCCAGGACCGTCCCCGGCAGCGCGAAACGCAGCGCCGACCCCGGCATGCGGAACATCCGCCCCAGAGCAGCGCGCTCCCGCGACAGCAGTGCGTACGGCAGCAGGACAGCCAGCGCCGCGAACTGGCGCATGCCCGTCACCCAGACGACCGGTTGTTCGTTCAGGACCGGCTTGGCGATGACCACGCCGAAGCTCAGCGCCGCCATGCCGGTCGCGCCCAGCGACAACCCGACCAGAAGATTCCGCCGGCTCATCCCCGCCGGCAGGACCACGCGCGTCGAGACGAGCACCGCGCCGACCACGAGCACCATCCCGACCACGTCGCTCGTGGTCAGCCGTTCCTCCAGCATCACGGACGCGAAGACCGCGGTCATCGGCGGGTACAGGCAGTCGACAATGCCGGTCAGGCCCGCGCCGATTCGGTTCAACGACGCATGGAACAGCGTGTCGGCCACGGCGATGCCCACGACCCCGCTCGCGATGATCAGCAGGTACTGCTGCCACGACGCGTCCCGCCACGGCATCTGCCCCATGACCAGCATCGTGGCCAGCAGCAGCACCGACGAGACCGACACCCGGAAGAGGTTGAGGATCAGCGGCGGCAGCGTCTCTCCCGCCCGGCGGAACAGAATGACCGCGCCGCCCCAGAAGACGGCGGTCAGAAGCGCGAACGTCTCACCCATGATGTGGTCGTCAGTCCCGGGTTTCGCCGACAGGCACGGTGATCGTCACACGACCTCCACCCAGCGGCGAGGTCCCGATGCTCAGCTCGCCCGACAGCTGTCCCAGACGTTCGCGGATGTTGAAGAGTCCGAATCCACCACGCTTTTCGTCGTCCAGCTGGCTGACGCCAAGGTCGTCAAGGTCGAACCCGCAGCCGTCGTCGTCAACTTCCAGAACGATCTCGACCTCGCGGAACTCCAGCCGCACCTCCGCCCTCCGCGCCCCGGCGTGCTTGTAGACGTTCCCGAGCAGCTCGCGCGCGCCCTGGTAGAGCAGCGTCCGCATGTCCTGCACCAGGTCGAGCGTTTCGCCCTCGCAGAGGAACGTGCACTCGAGCCCGCGCGTCTTGCGGAAGCTGCGGCAGAGCCACTCCAGCGCCGCGTCCAGCCCGACCTCGTAGAGCGCCGGCGGAAAGAGCTCGAACGTCAGCGTACGCGTCAGCTCCGTCGCGTGCGAGATGATGTCCTCGGCTTCCTTGCGGATGGTGTCGGGATTCTCCAGACGGTCCGGATACTTCATCAGCGCGAGCTTCGCCCCGGCCGCGAAGAGATCCTGGGCCAGCGTGTCGTGGAGGATCTCCGCCAGCCGGCGGTTCTCCCGCTCCTCCACCTTGGAGAGCTGGCTCGCGAGCTGGCGCAGCCGCTGCTGGTAACGCGCCAGTTCCTCGTCGGCGGCCTTGCGGTCGGTGACGTCGTGCGCGACGGTGAAGACCGTGCCCCGCGACAGCAACGGGAACGAGCTCCACGCGATCCACCGGAACGAATTGTCGCGGCACAGGGTCCGCAGTTCGAGGTCGCGAATGGGAATGCCCTCGCCCAGTTCGGCCAGCGCCGCCTCGGCCTGCTCGCGATCGTCAGGGTGGATCAGGGTCGTCCACGACCGCTCCATGATGTCGTCGCGCGACCAGCGCAGGACGCGCACCCACGCCGGATTGACCTGCAGCAGACGTCCCTCGAAATCCCCGACGGCCAGGAGGTCGAGCGAGAGGTTGAAGAGGCGGTCCCGCTCCTCTTCGATCTCCCGGTGACGGGTGAGGTCGACCAGGTTGGCCACGACCATTTCGGCGCGCCCCCCGCACGGTCCGACCCGGAAGATCTGCGCCTGCAACTGATGCCAGCGGCCGTCATTGAACCGGACGGTCAACTCGGATTCCAGATACGCGTGCCGGCCGTCGCGGACATCCCGGAACCGTTTCCGGTGATGCTCCCAGTCGGACTCCTGGACGAAGCGTTCGACCGCCTCGTCGACCCGCAGGACCTCACCGGCCTCCAGCCCCAGCTCCTGCCGCAGCACCGGCGACAGGTGAACCAGATCGGACGGATACTCCACCATCAACACGGGCGCGGTCAGCGCTTCCATCTCGCGGATCATCATCGCCAGCGCCCGGCGCCGGCGCACCCGGAGCCACACCCGCCAGACCAGCCCCGCCACGGCCGCGCCCAGCAAGACACCACCGATCAATCCCTCTATCATCATGGACGATCCTCTTGTTCGCAGTCCTCCACGCTTCTTCGTGCATTGTGTCCCGCGGCGGCGACAACTTCAAGCCTCGACCTCAAGTCCGCCGCCACCGCGCCGATCTGGATACCGGAGTCCCACGACGCCAGATCCCCCGACCGGAGGCCGTTCCGGTGACGACCGAGACCCGTCCCGCCCTGCACCTGCTTCCCGACATCGCCGGCTCGATCGCCGACCTGCCGCGCCTGTCGTGCGTCATCGAGCGGTTCCTCGCCGACGCCGCGCGCGACACCGCCACCGCCGACGATTTCGCCGCCGCCCTGGACCTCGACCCGGAACTGCGGGGCTGGGTCCTGCGCCACGCCAACAGCGGCTTCTGCAACCTGGCGCGCCCGGTCCACAGCGTCGCCGAGGCCTGCGTGGTGGTGGGAATGCGCCCGCTGACGCGGATGGTCTACGCCGCCTGCACGCGCGACCTCCTGGACCGGCCGCTCCGTGGATATCACCTCGACGCGCGTGGATTCTGGCTGCACGGCCTGGCCGTGGGCATCGCATCGCACCGTCTCGCCGAACGGCTCGGCCCCGCGTCGCCGCTGGCGCCGGAACACGCCATGGTCGCCGGACTGCTGCACGATGTCGGCAAGCTGATCCTGGATCCGCTGCTGCCTCGCCGCGCAGCGACGCACTGGGTGACCTACGCCGACGAACAGCGGCTTCTGGGCGGCGATCACGCCGCGGTCTCGGCCGCGATCCTGAAATTCTGGAATCTGCCGCTGGAGATCGTGGACGTGGTGGCTGAACATCACGTCGCCACCGATGATCCCGACGTGCGCCTGCTGGCGGTCGCCGATCGGCTGCTCGGGTTCTGGGGCGTCGGCACCGAGACCTACTGCCGGCCGGACCCCGAACACGTCCCCGCCGACCTCGCAGATTTCGCCGCGCCGCTCGCCGCGAGCGCCGCTCTGCTGCACGCCTGGTATGCCGAATTACCGCCGCTGGTGGAAGGACTCGAGGAGATGGTTCGCGCCATCGGCCACGGGGCGCCGCCGGCGCTGCCGGTCCACGACGACACCTCCGTCGCCGCCCCCGACACCGCTGCGGTCGGCCGCCGCGGTCAGCGCCGCGAACGGCGGCCGTCGCGTCGCACACGCACGCGTCGTCGGTGAAGCGCCGACTCAGTCCGCCGCGAAGAGATCCTTCCAGAGCAGACCCGCGTCGCAGAAGGTGATGTCGTCCGGATCGAAGTCCTGGTTCGGTTTCTCGGCGCCGGCCCGCAGCGAATCCGAGTAGGCGACCGGACCGCCGCAACCCTCCGGCGG
>CAZJMO010000018.1:0-8647 GCA_964547085.1 uncultured Fibrobacteraceae bacterium
TGAGCATGGCCGGCGTCCAATTGACGACCTACAAGTTCAGCCGCTACCTCGAAGTGGCCAACGTCTGCGCCGAGGTCAAGCACATGGCCAAGGCGGTGCCCGGCAGCAACCTCTTCATGGACCGCCGCGGCGAGGACGCCGACGGGATCGTGGAAGAGGTCGTGTCCGCGGACGACCTGACGACGGTGCCCGGCTAGGCGCCTGCCAGCGCTGCCAGGATCGCGCGGCCCAGCGCGGTCAGCGACGGATCCCTCGCTCCCATCACCAGGACCAGATCACCGGCCTCGGCCTCGGCTGCGATGGCCGCCGGCAGATCGCTGCGCGCGGCGATGAAGCGTGCGTCGCGGCTTGTGGCGACCACGTCGGCGACGAGGTCGGCGCTGGAGATGTCGCGACTGACGGTGCCGCCGGCGTAGAATATCTCCGGGAGCCACAGCACGTCGCGGGGGCGCAGAGACGCGGCGAAGGCGGCGGTCAGATCGCGGCGCAGGAAGCGCGTGGGGCCGTAGCCGTGGGGCTGGAAGACCGCGAGCACGCGTCCGCCCGTGCCGGCGAGACGATCACGGGCGGCGGCCAGCGCGGCGGCGATCTTGTCCGGGTTGTGGGCGAAATCGTCGATCACCTCGACGCCCCGGGCGGTTCCCAGCGACACGAAACGACGCGCCACACCCGCGAAACCCGCCAGCGCCGCCGTCATCTCGGCCAATTCGACGCCCACCTGCCGGCACACTGCGATCGCGGCCAGCGCGTTCAGCACGGTGTACTGTCCCGGCTGGGGTACGGAATACCGCATGCCGTCCACCGTGAACGACACCGCGCGCGGGCCCAGATCCAGGTCCGTTGCGCGCACGTCGGCGCGGTCGCCCAGGCCGAACGTCACCGCGCCGGGGCGCAGGAAATCCAGGTTCTCGTCCTCGCCGACCACAAGCGGACCGACACAGTTGAGGCGGAAAGTGGTGAACATGGCCGCGATCTCGGCGGGCTCCTTGTGGTCGCGCCCCAGGTTCAGGACCACGCCGGCCCACGGATGGTAACGCACGACCGAGCCGTCGCTCTCGTCCGCCTCGATCACCAGCAGGCCGGTACCGGATTCGTCGCCGCCCCAGGCGTTGCCCAGGAGGCCGTCCTGCTGGAGCGAGGCCACCGGACCACCGGTCAACAAACGCGGATCCCGACCGCAGCCGCGCAGGATCGCCCAGACCATGGCCGTGACCGTGGACTTGCCGCTGGTGCCGGTGACGGCGATGGTCTGGTGCTGCGCCACGTACACCGACAGCAGTTCCGAGCGATGCTTGAGCGGAATCGCCAGCGCGCGGGCGCGCGCCACGTCCGGGATGCTGTCCTCGACGGCGGTGCTCAGGACCACGGCGGCGCAGTCGGCGGTGATGGCCGACCCGTCCTGCGGCAGGATCTCGACCCCTGCGGCCTCGAGTTGCGCGCGGATCTCCTGCCGCTCGCCGCGGTCGAAGGCGCGGTCGCTGCCGGTGGCGCGGCCGCCGCGGCCGGCGTGGAACTGCGCCAGGGCGCTCATGCCGCTGCCGCCGACGCCGACGAAGTGGAGCCAGGTGTTCACGGAGCCGGATGTCGTGTCTGGCGCGGGGGATGTCAACGCGGGGCCTCCAAAGGATTCGCTGTCGGGTGTGGGCGACGGTTCAGAGGATCACGACGGGATCGCCCGTGTCCACCAGATCGAAGACCGCGGCGATGTCGCGCCGGGCGAGTCTGACGCAGCCGTGGCTGCACGCGTGGCCGAGGCGGTCCTCGTGATTGGTGCCGTGCAGGTAGATGTATCGCTCCCGGGAATCGACGCCCGGGCCGCGGTTGACGCCGTCCTCGCACCCGTCGAGTGTCAGCAGCCGGGCCAGGATGAGGTCGCGCGGGTCGGGCTCGCCGTTCCAGAGTTCGCCGGTCGGCTCGCGGGAGACGAAGATCGCGTCCAACGGGGAGCCGCTGCCGATCTTTCTCGCGACACGGTGCACGCCGGGAGGTGTGCCGCCGCTGCCGTCACGGTTGTCCAGACCGGCCGTTGCGGTGCTGACCGGCCACGTGCGCACCACCTGATCGCCGTGGACCAGGCGCAGCGTCTGCGCCGCGACATCCACCAGCAGCCAGCGCGGGGGCCGGAATCCCAGCCTGTCGAGGGCGTTTTCGAGGATCGGGTCGATCGTGGTTCCTCCTTCGACCGTCTACGTTAACACCGCGCCGTCAGCCCCGGCAATGTCTTGAAATCCAACTCCGGGTACACCACCTTAACATGCACCACCGCGGCCGGTCGGCCGCCATTGACCCACTTCGGCCCCCCGAACCTGGAGGACCTCGTCCCATGTTCGATATCGGCGCCTCGCTCGACCGTGAGATTCTCGCGACCATGAAGACCCGCCCCGTGGTCCTGTTCATCGAACCCGAGGATCCCCGCGTGATCGAAGCCGCCCTGCGGCTGACGCGGTTTTCGCGGCCGGTGTTCCTGGCCACACGCGAGACCGTCGAAGCGGTGATCGCGGAGCATCTGGCGCACGTCGACCCCGCCCGCGTGGAGTTCACGCTCAGCGAGTCCGCGTTCTGCGAGCTGGACCGCTGCCGCGAGCTGCAGGACGAACTGGCGCAGGCGGTGCTCGACTTGCCCGCCGAGCATCGCCCGTGCAAAGACCTCGACGCGGCCCGCCGGTTCGTCGCCACGCCCGCCGGCTTCGGCATCATGGCCGCCCACGAGGGGCACTGCGACATGGTCGTCGGCGGCGCCCGCCACGAACCGCGCGAGTTCTTCCGCCCCATGATCAAGGTCATGCAGCGCAGCGACGTGGTCTGCGAGGCCGGCGTCATCGTCCTGCCCGACGATCATCCGGACGACCTCTGCCCGCACAACATCCTGGTGATCGGCGATGTCGGCGTGAACGCGACCATGAATCCGGAGATCCTGGCCAGCACCGCCGTCGGCACCTGCGCCGTGGCGCGCGACCTGGTGCCGCTGGACGTGTTGCCGCGCATCGGCGGCGTCATGGTCAGCTACTCGAACCGTGGCGGCGACGAGGGCCCGTCTCCCGAACTGGTCCGCCAGGCCACCGAGCTGGTGCCCCGTTTCCTGAAGGCGCGGTGCGAGCGCGGCGAGCGCTACGAGACGATCGACATCCACGGCGAGGTCAAGATCAACGTGGCCCTGAGCCCACGGTCGGCCGAATTGTATAGCCGTGAGGGCGAGACCCGCAGCGACTACCGCGGGTCGAACGTCTGGATCACGCCCAACCTGGACACCGGCAACCTGCTCTTCCACCTCTTCAGCACGCGTTTCCCGGAGGCCCGCAAGTTCGGCGCGGTGTTCGGCATCCGTTTCCGCGGCGTCGACCTGCCCATGGACGTGGAGCCCGAGGACGCCGCCCTCGCGGTGAAGGCCTCGATCCTGCGGCTGCACAAGTTCGGCGAGTGGTCGAAGACCCCGCACGACACCTTCTTCCCGCGCCCGCGCATCCTGGCGGTCAACCCCGGCAGCACCTCGACAAAGCTGGCCGTCTTCGACGGCGAGACCGAGATCGTGTCCGAGGAACTGAAGCACACCGCCGAGGAACTGGAGCCGTTCGAGGGGCAGAAGACCACCGCGCAGTTCGAGTTCCGCAAGCAGGCCATCGAGCGTTTCCTGGAGAAGAGCGGGATTCCCGTGGACAGCCTCGACGCCGTCAGTGCCCGCGGCGGCATGCTGGCGCCGATCGCCCACGGCGCCTACACGGTGAACCAGCGGATGCGCGAGGACCTCATGGAAGGCGCCCGCGGCGACCACGCGTCCAACCTGGGCGCGCTCATCGCCCACGCGCTCGTCAGCGACCTCGACACGCCGGCGTTCATCGTCGACCCGGTCGTGGTCGACGAGATGGACGAACGCAACCGGATCACGGGCGTGAAGGAGATCCGGCGCCGGCCCGTCAGTCACGCGCTCAACCAGATCGCCACGGCGCACCGCTACGCGCACGACAACGAGACGTTCTACGAGCAGCTCAACCTCATCGTCTGTCACATGGGCGGCGGCATCTCGATCGGCGCCCACAAGCACGGCCGGATCCTCGACGTGAACAACGCGCTCGACGGCGAGGGGCCGTTCACGCCCCAACGTTCCGGCTCGCTGCCGGTCGGCGATGTCATCCGCCTCTGCTTCAGCGGCAAGTACACGCAGGACGAACTGCTCAAGCTGAACAAGGGCCGCGGCGGCCTGATCGACCTGCTGGGGACGGCCGACTTCATGACGGTGGAGAACAAGTACAAGGACGGCGACCCCGAATTCGCGCCGGTCTTCGAGGCCATGTGCTACCAGATCAGCAAGTGGATCTGCTCGATGGTGCCCTCATTCGACGGCGAACCCATCGACCAGGTGCTCCTGACCGGCGGCCTGGCGCGCGCGAAGCCGCTCGTGGATCTGGTGCGCCGGGCGTGCGAACCGCTGGGATGCGGCCTGAGCGTCTACCCCGGCGAAAACGAGATGGCGGCCCTGGCCCAGGGCGCGATGCGGGTGCTCGCCGGCCGCGAGGACGCGCGGGAGTACGCGCCCGAATAACCGATATCCGACAGCATGGGGCCGCGCACGAGTCGGCCCCGCACTTCTTCGAGCCCCGGAGGTCATCATGTCACAGATCCGTAGCCTCGACCAACTTGTCGCCGACCTCAAGGGGAAGCCGTCGCGCCGCGTCGCCATCGCCGCCGGCCACGATCCGAACACGATCCAGGCGGCGGCCCAGGCGGCGGCCGAGGACATCGCGGTCATGACCCTGGTGGGCGACCAGGCGCGGATCGAGACCCTCTGCAAGGAGTTCGATCTGGACGCCGGGATCTTCACCATCGTGAACGAGCCGGACGACGCCAAGGCGGGCGCCGAGGCCGTCCGGCTGGTGCGCGAGCACGAGGCCGACGTCCTGATGAAGGGTCTCATCGGCACCGACAAGTACATGCGCCTGATCCTGAACAAGGAGACGGGTCTGCTGCCGCCGAAAGCCGTGCTCAGCCACGTGACCGTGCTGGACATCCCGGCCTACCGCGCGATGCACGACAAGCTGCTCTTCGTCAGCGATGTCGCGATCATTCCCGAGCCGGATCTGCCGACCAAGCTGAAGATCGTGCAGTACGTCATGGACGCCGCGCATGCGTTCGGCATCGCCGATCCCAAGATCGCGATCGTGGCCGCCACCGAGAAGGTCAACCCCAAGATGTCGGCCTGCGTCGATGCTGCGGTGATCACGCAGATGAACCGTCGCGGACAGATCAAGGGCGCCACCATCGACGGGCCGCTGGCGCTGGACGTGGCGTGCAGTCCGGAGGCGTGCCGGATCAAGGGCCTGAAGTCGCCGGTGGAGGCGTCGGCCGACTGCCTGGTGTTCCCCAACCTCGAGACCGGCAACGTGTTCTACAAGGCGACCACGATCCTGGGCGGCGGCCGGCTGGCCGCGTCAGTCGTCGGAACCACCGCGCCGTGCGTGCTGACCAGCCGCGCGGACAGCGAGGAGAGCAAGTTCCTGTCGATCGCCATGGGGTGCCGGCTGGCGAAGTAGTCGGACCCGGAAACACGAGGGTGCGCTCGTCGATGCCGACGGGCGCGCCTTTTCTTGTCCAACACGGTTCGCCGGTCAGGACCGGGTGGACGATGTGGATGGCGTGACCGTGACTTCCGACCTAGTCTGAGAACGCAGCCCCGACCCCGCGAAATCGTCCACAGACGCCGTCAGGCACGACCTGGAGACCCCAGATGCCGCCAAGTCCGAACCGCGTCGATCATGAGGCGAACATCCGATCAAGTCATCAGCACGAACGCCGCCGGGAGGAATGGTTTCCGGCGCTCTGGGTGGCGGGAATCTACGCGCTGGTGAGCATCGTCTGGATCCTGCTGTCCGATCGAGTGGCGGCGGCGCTGGCTCCGGATCCGGCGGCGCTGTCGCAGATCCAGAACGTCAAGGGTTCGGCGTTCGTCCTGGCGTCGTCGCTGCTCATCCTGCTGCTGGTCCATCGCCTCAGCCGCCGCCTCGAGCGATCCCGGCGGCTCCTGGCGGCCGGCGAGCGACATTTCCGTCTCCTGTACGAAGATTCGCCGACGGCGTACCAGTCGCTGGACGAGCAGGGTCGTTTGCTCCAGGTGAACACGGCGTGGCTCACGTTGCTCGACCGCCGACGCGAGGATGTTCTCGGCCGTTCCTTCACGGATTTCGTCAGGCCGGACGCGAGCGAGCATCTGGCGGCGGAGTTCGCACAGTTCCTGGCCACGGGCGGGATGCGCGACCTGGAGCTGGAGATCGTCCGGCGCGACGGCACGGTCCTGGTGGTGTCGATCAACGGGCGGGTTCTTCTCGACGACGAGGGTCGCTTCGAGGGCGCCCACTGGGTCCTGCACGACATCACCGCGCGCATCCAGGCCGAGTGTGCGTTGCGCGACTCGGAGCACCGCCTGCGGCTGGCCCTCGAGGGGGCCAGCATGGGCACGTTCGAATGGTATCAGGATACGGGGCGGTTGACCTGCGACGAGCGGCAAGCAGAGCTGTTCGGGATCGGGCCGGGGGATCTCGAGGGCGATGTCGCCGCCCTGGAGCGTCGCATCCATCCGGACGACCTCGCGCCGGTCAAACGCGCCGTTGACGTCGCTTTGCACGCGGATCTCCCGTTCACCGTGGAGTTTCGGGTCCTGATGCCCGACGGGGTGATGCGCTGGCGTTCGGTCAGCGGGCGTCGGCTACATCTCCAGGGTGATCGCCCGGAGACGATCTGCGGCGTTTCAAGGGATATCAACGCGCGCAAACGCGCCGTGTGGGATCGCGACACCCTGTTCGAGAACAGTGCCGATCTGCTTTGCGTGACCGACATGGCCGGCAATCTGCTCCAGGTCAATCCAGCCTGGACCAAAGTCCTCGGCTGGACCGCGGAGGAACTCACGGGACGGCCGTACCTCGACTTCGTCCATCCCGACGACCGGCGGACGACGGCCGGGGTGGCGCAAGCCCTGACCGAGGGCCGCGAGGCGGTCGGTTTCTCCAACCGCTATCGCAGCCGCGATGGTTCGTACCGCCGGCTGTCTTGGAAATCGGTTCCGTTCCAGGCAGACAGGGTCGTGGTGGCGGTGGCTCGCGACGTCACGGAGCAGCACCTCATGGAGGAGCAGCTTCGCCAGGCGCAGAAGATGGAAGCGGTCGGCCAGCTCGCCGGCGGTGTCGCGCACGATTTCAACAACCTGCTGCAGGTGATCAGCGGGTTTGCCGAGATGGCGCTGATATCCCTGAACGCGGACCATCCGGCCCGCGCCAACATCGAGCAGGTGATCTCGGCGGGCGAACGGGCGGCCGGGTTGGTCGGCCAGTTGCTGGCCTTCAGCCGCCGCCAGGTCCTGCGGCCCGAGGATCTCGACCGCAACGAGGTCGTCCGGTCGGCCCTGCGGATGATTGAACGTACGCTCGGCGAACACATCCGCATCGAGTTCGCGGCCGGCGACGATCTGGGCACCGTCCATGCCGACCGCGGTCAGCTGGAGCAGGTTCTGATGAACCTGTGCATCAATGCCCGCGACGCCATGCCGGGAGGCGGGGTTCTCGAGCTGGCGACGGAGGACGTCTGTATCAACGCCGCGTTCTGCGACCAGCACGCGTGGGCGCGCGAGGGCAGGTTCGTGAAGCTGGTCGTCTCCGATTCCGGTGTCGGCATGGGGCCCGTCACGCTCGATCGCGTGTGGGAACCGTTCTTTACCACCAAGGAGCCGGGAAAGGGCACGGGCCTGGGCCTGGCGACGGTTTACGGCATCGTGCGTCAGCACGACGGACTTGTGCATACCGAAAGCGCGCCGGGCACGGGAACGAGCTTCGAGATCTTCGTGCCGGCGATCGAACGTGCGGCGACGAGCACTCCCGCCCGGGTGGATGCGCCGGCGCGCGGCGGCACCGAGACCATCATGGTGGCGGAGGATGACGCCGCGGTGCGGGGGCTGGTCAAGGCGGTCCTCGAACAGGCCGGCTACGACGTCCTGACCGCCGTCGACGGCGAGGAGGCGCTGCGGATCCTCACCGCGCGCGGCGAGGCCGTCGACCTGGCGCTCCTGGACGTGGTCATGCCGGGGCTGGGCGGCCGCGAGGTTCATGACCGTGTGCGTGAATCCATGCCGCACCTGCGATGCATCTTCGCGAGCGGCTACGATCTCGACGGCGTGCATACGGATTTCGTGCTCGACGAGGGGCTGGACCTGATCCGGAAGCCCTTCGATCGCCGGGTCCTGCTGGAGCGGGTGCGCGAGGTCCTGGATCGCGCGTGATCCTTCGATCGGAGGCTGCGCTGCGGCGGTCGCGGCGTTATCCTGGCGCCTCCGGCAGACACCCCGAGGGAGACGACCCGTGCCCGACATCGACCGGAAGATCCCGACATCCGCCTTTCAGGAACGCGCTTGAGCGGCGCTCCCGGCCCGGCCCGCGTGCGCGCCGGACTGGTGACCGTGCAACTGCTCTTCGGGGTCAACTATCTGGTCAGCAAGCAGGTCGTGGACGTCCTGGATCCGGCGGCGTGGGCGACGTTGCGGGCGGTGTCGGCGACGGTGATCCTGGGCGCGCTCGTGCTCCTGCTGCGCCGCCGGATGCCCCGTGGCCGCGATCTCCTGTATCTCTCGGGCTGCGCGCTGCTGGGTGTGACCTTCAACCAGGTCCTCTTC
>CAZJMO010000018.1:8713-18520 GCA_964547085.1 uncultured Fibrobacteraceae bacterium
ATCTGCAGCCAGATCCCGCTGTTCGCGCTCACGGCGGCGGTGGCGATGAAGCGCGAGCGCCTGACCGGGCGCAAGGGCGCGGCGCTGGTCGCCGGCATGGTCGGCGTGCTGGTCCTGCTCGAGGTCGACCGTTTCGCGCTCGACGCCCGTTATCTCGCGGGCGATCTGCTGATCCTCGCCAACGCCGTGTGTTACGGGTTGTACGTGGCGCTCAGCGGTCGGGTCATGGCGCGCAACGATCCGCTCGGCGCGACGGCCGTGGTCTTTCTGGCGGGATCGGTCGGGATCCTGCTGTACGGCGCGGACGATCTGCTGCGCGCGCCGTTTTCGGCGCTTGGGCCGGCGGATTTCTGGCGCATGGCCTATGTGGTCGTCGGGGCCACGGTGGTCACCTACTTCCTCAACCTCTGGGCGCTCAAGCACACGTACGCGTCCAGGGTGGCGCTGTACATCTTCCTGCAGCCGGTCGTGGCGACGGTCCTGTCGGTGCTGCTGCTGGGCGAGCCGGTGACCTGGCGGTTGGCGGTCGCGGGACTCCTGGTGCTCGTGAGCCTGGCTCTGCGGGAAGGATCGGCTCCGGCACGGCGGCGGTCCTGACGGAGGACTATATTTATCCCTTATGGCGCACCGTTGCTGATAGCCGCCGGCCCCGGAATGGAGGGGGGCCTCGTGATCGGTCGGACTGTTTCCCGATACAGGATCCTGGCCAAGCTCGGTGAAGGAGCGATGGGCGAGGTCTACAAGGCGGAGCACGTCCATCTACACCATCCGGTCGCGATCAAGTTCCTGAAACACGAGTTGCTGCAGGGCGAGGACGCGCGGGCCCGGTTCCACCACGAGGCGGAGATCGCCGCGTCGGTGGAGAGTCCGAGCCTGTGTGCGGTGATCGATTTCGGCGAGGTCCGCGGCCGCACCTATCTGGTCATGCGCTACTGCGAGGGGCCGAGCCTCCAGGACCTCATCGCCGGCGGACCGCTCGCGATCGATCGCGCCGTGCTGTTCGCGATCCAGATGGCCGAGGGACTGGAAGCGGCGCATCGGCGCGGCATCGTGCATCGCGACATCAAGCCCGGCAACGTGATCGTCGGACGAGTCGAAGGCTGCGGTTGCGTGAAGGAGGCCGATCCGAACGCCTCGACGACCGAGATGGATCGCGCGACGATGCTGGGCTGGAAATCCGGGGAAGTCCACGAGCAGGCGCGGATCATCGACTTCGGTCTGGCGCTGTTGCCGGAACTCTCGCGGGTGACAGGCACCGACAACATGGTGGGCACTCCGGCCTACATGGCGCCCGAGCAGGTGACCGGCGATCCGGTGGACCATCGCGTCGACATCTGGGCGCTGGGCACCGTGCTCTACGAGATGGTCACCGGACGGGCCGCGTTCGCCGGCGACACTGCGCCGGCGGTGCTGGACGCGATCCGCCGGCGGGATCCGCCGAGTCTGTCGTCGCTCTGTCCCCGCGCGCCGGCCAAGCTGGCGTGGATCGTGTCCAAGGCGCTGCGGAAGCGTCCGAGCGACCGTTACATCGACGCCACCGAGATGCTGGGCGACCTGCGCAGCCTGCACCAGGATCTGCGTCACGGCGGCGGCACGTCCCGTCCGACCTGGATCGTCGAGAACGTGCGTTGGGTGCGCTGGGCCGGGCTCGGCCTGGTGGCGGTCGCCCTGTCCGTGTTGGGCCTGCGCGAGCATGTATTCCAGGGTGACCGGAGCCCGCCCATCCCGACGGGACGCGCCGTGCCGGTGACGCGCGGCGTGGCCTGGGAGGGAGAGCCGGATCTGTCGCCCGACGGCAGCCGCATCGCCTACGTCTCCGACGAGAACGGTCAACTCGACATCTACGTGATCGACGCGCGCGGCGGACCGTCCGTCCGCGTGACCGAATCCCCGGCCCGCGATCATTCCCCCGCCTGGTTTCCCAACGGCAGCGACCTCGCCTACGTCTCCGACCGTCTCGGCGTCGACGCGATCTGGAAGACCGGTCAGCACGGCGGCGGCGGCACCCTGCTGCTCGAGAACGCGTGGGACCCCGCGGTCTCGCCGGACGGTACGAGACTGGCCTATGTCGCCAAGGCGGACCGGGAAGAGGGGCGTATCGGGGTCGTCTCGCTGGACGATCCATCGCAACGCCGCCTGCTCACGGCGGGACACGAGCAGGGGCTCTGGAACCATCGGGAGCCGGCGTGGTCCCGCGACGGGCGGCGGATCTGCTATAGCGCGAAGAACAATCTCTGGCTGCTCGACCCGGAGACGCGCGAGGTTCGGCAGCTCACCTTCGACGGACGCGAAGACCGGTCGCCGGCCTGGTCCCACGACGACGGTCACGTCTATTTCGCGTCGCTACGGGACGATGTCTACGCGGTGTGGCGGGTGTGCGTCGACGACGGCCGGGTCGAGCGGTTGACCGTCGGCGGCAGCAACGAACGGCATCCGAGCCTTTCACGAGCCGGCGACCGGCTGGCCTTCCAAGTCTCGTTCACCCTGGGCGAGGACATGGTGCTGCTGGATCAGCGCACAGGTCGCGAGGTCCGCCTCACCGGCCAGTACTCCGACGTCTTTCCCGCGCTGTCGCAGGACGGTTCGCTGCTCGCGTTCGTGTCCGACCGCTGGGGCGACCAGGACGAGATCTGGTTGCAGGAGCTCGATGCCGGGGCGCCGAACGGGCGTCCGCGCCGGCTGACCGAACATGTCGGCCACGCCTCGCATCCGGCGATCTCGCCCGACAAGCGCTGGGTCGCGTACTACCTCTTCGACGGCGACGAGCGCGACATCTGGGTCGTCCCGACCGCAGGCGGTTCGCCGCAGAGGATCACCGACGACCCCGCCTCCGACGTCCATCCCGCCTGGTCCCCGGACTGCTCGCAACTGGCGTTCGCGTCGGATCGCGGCGGCGGTTTCGGTCTCTGGACCGTGCCGGTCAGCGAGGGCTGCCGGGCCGGTCCGCCGCGGCGACTGGCGGTGTCGGATCAGGCGGCCTACCCCCCCACGTGGTCTCCGGACGGCAAGCGTCTGGCGTTTCGCGCCGACGGCGAGATCTGGATCGCGAACCTGTCGACGGACCAGCCGCCGCAGCGACTGACGCGCGGGGCGCAGGCCGATCGGCTGCGCTGGGATCCGGGGTCGAACCTGATCTGGATCAGCGGACGCTGGGGGAAGAGCTGTTTCAATCTTCGCACCGTGTCTCCCGCGGGCGGCGAACCGCAACTCGTCGTGCCGGAGCACTGCGTCAACGACCTGACCAACCCGCTCATGTTCGACATCACCCGGAACGGCGACCTGCTGGCGATCAACGAATCGGTCTCCCGCTCGAGAATCTGGGTGCTGGAAGCCACGGGGGGCATGTTCTGAGCCGAAACCAAGGAGTCCCGCCATGACCGTATCCCCGTCCTCGCACACCTTCACCCGGGACGAACTCATCGAACACGTCGACGACCTGCGCCGCATCGTTCTGCCGTCGGGCAACGAACCGCCCATGGGAGAGCGGTGCGCCTCGATCGAACTGTCGCCGGTGGACGGCGTGGAGAAGGTGGCCGAACAGGACCTCGCCGAGGTGCTGCAGTCACTGCTCGACATCGCGACCTGCGCGCTCGACGCGGCGCCCGCGGACGCGCGCTTCACGATTCCGTCACCGAAACCGTGATCAGCGGCGAGCCGGGTCCGGTCCTGCCGCCCCTGGCCCGACTCAAGCTGACGCTCACCGATCGCTGCAATCTGGCCTGCCCGTACTGCTACCAGTGGAACCGGCGCGGGGTCGACATGTCGCCGACGACCCTGCGCCGGGCGCTCGACCTGGCGTGGTCGCTGGGCGGGGCCGAGATCACCGTCGTTCTCAGCGGCGGAGAACCCCTGCTCGTGCCGCACCTGGTGGCCGACGCCGTGGCGCTGACGGCCGATCATGGGTCGCCGAGGGCGCGCCTGCGCCTGCTGACGAATGGCACGCTGCTCGGGCCGGCGCTCGTCGATAGGCTGGTCGCGCTGCAGGTGAGCTGCGACGGCGTGGCCGCGTCGCAGGACGATCGTCGACCGGGATCGCTGCCCCGTCTGGAACGTCTCCTCGCGTATATTCGCGACCGTCATCCCCGTCACTGGCGCGACCGCGTCTCGGTGGCGATGTGCGTCACGCCGCGCAACGCCGGCATGCTGGCGGCCTCGGTGGCCTGGGCTCTCGACCGGGACGTCCGGAACCTCGACGTGAACCTGGTGCTCGACGAGCGCGGCGACTGGGGCGGTCCCTGCTGCGCCGTCCTGGCCCGTGAACTCGCGCGCGTGCTCTCACTCAGCCTGCGTCACAGGGAGCGGACCGGGCGATTGCCCGTGCGGTACCTGCGACCGGTTCCGGCCATGGCGCCGACCGCGCCCGGTGCGGATGTCTGCGGCGCCGCCGACTGCACCGGCCTGACCGTGGCGCCCGACGGCTCGATCCACGGCTGCGCCGTCCTGGCCGCGATCGGACCGCGCCACGGGTCCGCCGACGTGCGCCGGGCGGCCGCGGCACTGCACGTCGGGCACGTGGACGACCCGGCGTTCGCCGCGCGATGGCGCCGGTCGGAGCGTCTGGTCCGGTTTCCGGTTCTAGCCGCAGCGGATCGCGCGTCGCTTTCGGGTCGGTGTCGGGATTGCGGCGACCTGGAGGAATGCGTCGTCTGTCCGCTCGCCGGATCCGATCCGCACCGCGTGCCGGACGCCCATTGCCTGTTCCAGCGGCTGGTCGCCCGGCAGCGTCGGGTCGCGGCGGTGGACGATCCCCTGCGGGTCCTCAAAGACCGACTCCGGCGCGTGGCGGGTGCGACGGCTCGCCAATACGGGAGTTCTTGACCCCCCGAACGATCCGGGACATAATGACGCCGAATTCGCTGGAGCCTGGCTGGTCATCGATGACAGAGCACCTGGACCCGTCGATGGTGGTTCGTCATGCGGGATCGACGCTCAATGCTGCGTCCATTGGTCCTCTTGCCGCTTCTGGCGCTGCTGGTGTCGTGCAGCTCCGCGCCGGCGCCCGTGGTGACCGTGCTCGAAACGGCGCCGCGCCCGGGCGCCGACGGTCCGGTCCGCATCGTGCCGCAGGCGGGCTGGGACGACGCGATCCTCTACTTCGTGATTCTCGACCGCTGGGCCGACGGCGATCCCCACAACAACCAGGATGTCGATGTCGCCGGTCCGGGCAGCTTCCACGGCGGCGACCTGACCGGCCTGATCGCCAACCTCGACGAGATCGCCGACCTCGGCTGCACCGCCCTGTGGATCACGCCCGTGCAGCAGCAGATCCCCGGCTACGTTTCCAGCGTCGGCTTCTTCGACTGGGGCTACCACGGCTACTGGGCCGACGATTTCGAGGCCATCGACCCCCGCTTCGGAACCGAGGCGCAGTTGAAAAAGCTCGTCGATGCGTGCCACGCGCGCGGCCTGAAGGTGCTCCTGGACGTGGTCTACAACCATTGCGGCTACGACTCCCGTTACATCCGCGAGAAGGGTCGGCCGTGGCTCCGCTTCGGCAGCCGTTGCGGCAACGACGACCTCACCAGCTGCCTCTCCGGCCTGCCCGATTTCAAGACCGAGAACCCCGAGGTCCGCGAGTACCTGCTGGGCGCGCACCTGGGCCTGGCCGAACGCACCGGCATCGACGGGTTCCGTCTCGACACGGTCAAGCACGTGGAACACGACTTCTGGCGCCTGCACCGCGACCGCAGCCGCGCCCGGCTGGGGGGCGACTTCTTTCTCATCGGCGAGGTCTGGGGCGGCGACAACCAGGTGCTCGATCCGTGGTTCGCGCCCGACGAGATGGACGCCGGCTTCGACTTCTCGTTCCAGGGCAGCGTGCTGGGCTTCGTCCTGGGGCGCGGTCGGCCTGTGGCCTTCGATCGCTACCTGGAGCGCCGCGAGAATGTCCGCGACGGGCACTTCGTCTCGCATTACCTGTCGAGCCACGACACCGACGGCGCGTTGCTGACGCTCGCCGGCGACATCGAGCTCTTCCGCCTCTGCGTGGCGCTCCAGATGACCGCGCGCGGCATCCCGTGCGTGTTCTACGGCGAGGAAGTGGGGCGCGACATCGGAACCTGGCCGGCCAACCGCACCGACATGCCCTGGGGCGGACGCGGCGTGTCGCCCGGCCGGGACACGCCGCGCGACGAGTTCCTGCGCGCGTACTACAAGCAACTCATCGCCATCCGTCGCGCGCACCCGTGCCTCTGGCGCGGGCAGCGCCGGGGTGTCGATTTCGGCCCGGATCATCTGGTCTTCCATCGCCGCGATCCGGCGACCGGCGACCAGTTGCTGGTGGCGGTCAACCGCGGCGAAAACCCGGCGACGGCGACCGTGGCGTCGCCGGACGGCTGGGTCGGCGGCGCGGTCGACCTGGTGAGCGAGGCGGGATATCCCGCGACCGACGGCGCGATCGTGATCACCATACCTCGACGTTCGGCGCTGATCCTGGCGCCGGCCGGCGTTCCCTGATTCCCGCGCCGCGGGCGCGGACAACGCGAGGAGAGGCCTTTGGCAGGCGTCGTCTTCGAGAACGTCAAGAAGTGCTACGGCGACGTGGAAGTGATCCGCGAGCTGAACCTCGAGGTCCGTGACGAGGAGTTCATGGTGCTCGTCGGCCCGTCGGGCTGCGGGAAGTCCACGGCGCTGCGGATGATCGCGGGGCTCGAGGAGATCACCGCGGGCCGGATTTCGATCGACGGCCGCGTCGTGAACGATCTGGCGCCGAAGGACCGCGACATCGCCATGGTCTTCCAGAGCTACGCGCTCTATCCGCACATGTCGGTGCGCGAGAACATGGATTTCGGCCTGCGGATCCAGAAGATGCCGCGGGCGGAAATCGACCGTCGGGTCGGCGAGGCCACACAGATCCTGGGCCTGGAGGAGTACCTCGACCGCAAGCCGCGTCACCTGTCGGGCGGACAGCGGCAGCGCGTCGCGGTGGGGCGCGCCATCGTGCGGCAGCCGTCCGTGTTCCTCTTCGACGAGCCGCTGTCGAACCTGGACGCCAAGCTGCGCGTGCAGATGCGCGCCGAGATCACCGGCCTGCAGCACCGGCTGCGCACCACCACGGTCTACGTGACCCACGACCAGGTCGAGGCCATGACCATGGGACACCGCATCGCGGTGCTCGACGACGGCGACCTGAAGCAGGTGGGCACGCCGCTCGAGCTGTACCAGACGCCGGCCAACCTGTTCGTGGCGCGCTTCATCGGCACGCCGCCGATGAACTTCTTCCGCGCGCGCATCGCCGCCGACTGCACGCGCGTCGAGAGCGAAGACCTCACCGTCGAGCTCTCCGCGGAGATGCGTGCGGTGGCCGCCGGCATGGATGGACGCGAGGTGATGGTGGGGATCAGGCCGGAGAACCTGCGGGGCGACCGCCGCGCCGGCGCGGGGGCAACGGTCTCCGTGCGTCTGAAGGTGGTGCTGGTCGAGACGCTGGGCTACGAGGTCCTGGTCCACGGCCGGATCGGCGACAATCTCATGGTGGCCAAGGTCGAACCCGGCTCCAAACCAAAGATAGACGACGTGGTGGAGGTGCTCCTCGAGCGCGACCACCTGCACCTCTTCGACGTCGCCAGTGAGCGGCGTCTGACCGGAGGAGAATGATATGACCACGCGCGTAATCTGGTTCTTGGCCGTCGCCACCGCCGTCGCGACGGTGTTGCCCGCGCCGGTGGCGGCGCAGACCGATCTGGTGGTCTGGCACGCCTACCGCGGCAAGGAGAAGGTGGCTTTCGAGAAAGTCGTCGACACCTACAACCGCGCCCACGTGGACGACATCCGGGTCAAGACGCTGGCCGTGCCCTACGACGCCTACGCCGACAAGATCACCGCCGCGGTGCCGCGCGAAATGGGCCCCGACGTGTTCATCTTCGCGCAGGACCGCCTCGGCGGCTGGGTCGAGGCCGGGGGCACCATGGAGCCGATCGACTTCTACCTCGACGACGAGACCATCGACCGCTACATCCCGACGACCATGGCCGCCATGCAGTACCAGGGCAACACCTACGGGCTGCCGGTCAACTTCAAGGTCGTCACCATGATCTACAACACGGCCATGGTGCAGACGCCGCCGACGACGAGCGGCGAACTGATCGCCGTGGCCAAGGAGCACACCGATGTCGAGGCCGGCAAGTTCGGGCTGGCCTACGCCTACAGCGACTTCTACTACCACAGCGCGCTCATGAACGCCTTCGGCGGCGGCGTCTTCAAGGGCAATCGCGATCCGGTGCTGAACCGGCCGGAGAACGTGGCGTCGCTCGAGTTGATGATGAAGTGGTACGACACCGACGGCGTGATGCCGGCCGAACCGAGCAGCAGCCTCATCACCATGCTCTTCAACCAGGGCGACGCGGCGATCGTGTTCTCCGGTCCCTGGTTCCTCTCGGAGATCAGCAGCGAGATCTCGTACGCGCTGGCGCCGCTGCCGGTGATCGACGAGGCGGGCGGCAATCCGATGCGCCCGTGGATGACGGTCGAGGGCGCCTACATCGCGACACCGAGCGCGCACAAGGACGAGGCCTTCGATTTCGTCCTCTTCCTGACCGGGGTCGAGGGCGCCCGGATCATGGCGCTCGAAGGCCGCCAGACACCGGCCAACCGGCAGGTCTACGAAGATGCCGAGGTCGCGAACGACGCTGAGCTGAGCGCCTTCCGCCTCCAGGTGGAGACGGCCGTTCCCATGCCCAACTACGCGGAGATGACCATGGTCTGGTCGCCGGCCACCACGGCCATGAACAGCATCGTGCGCAAGGCGGCGACGCCCCGCGCGGCGCTGGACCAGGCGCAGAAGGATGTCGAGGAAAGGGTCCGTAGTCTGAGGAAGTAGAGCGCCATGCGCGACGCGAGCACACGTCGAATTCTCGTTGGACTGGTCACCGCGCTGGTGGTCGGGATCGGGCTGTCGAGTCTCGTGCTGCGGGCCGGGACCAAAACGGCGATCCGGTCGGCCACCGAGCAGAACGCCGTGGTCGCCTCGACGGCTGCGACCGAGGTCGTCGCCCGGGTGCGTGCGGCGGGCGGCGACGTGCCGGCGGCGCTCGACCACCTCGTCCAGACGGTCCCGGGACTCGAGAACGTGCGTGTGCTGGACAGCGGCAAACGGCTCCTCGTGGCGTCCACGCACGCCGAGGATCGCGCCGCCGGCTCGTTCCCGCGCCGTCTGGCGCACGACCAGAAGGCGTGGTTCGACGAGGCCAAGGAGCTGGCCGCCGCGCATTCGACCAACGTGATGGAGGGGCGGGCGCGCAAGGCCGAGATCCTCAAGAACGTCGTGGCGGCCGACCGACTCGAGGTCGTGACGCCGCTTTTCGAGGGTGATGCGGTCAAGGGCGCGGTGCGGACCGTGAATGCGCCGATCGTGCCGGAAGTCGCCGCGGGCGGCCTGCCGTGGTGGCTGGTCCTGGTCGCCGCGACGCTGGTTCTGCTGGTGCTGCTGCGGCTGTCGCCGGCGGGGTGGCCGCGCTTCGCGGCGGGATTCGCGGTGACCGTGGCGGCGCTCTGGATCTTCGCGGCGTCGGGAATCGACGGTGTGGCCATGACGCGTCTGGACGCCGAGCAGTCCGTGGCCGACCGCGCGCTCGTGATCCGCGACGCCATGCGGACGGTCCCGGGCGTCGTGGTCGACGAACTGCAGATCAGCCGGTGGAACGTCGACCGGTTCCGCGTCCCTCGCGACACGTTCGACGCGGTCGGCGCGGTCGTGCCCGGCCGGGTGGAGGAGGGCTTTGTCCGCGATCGCGGCCTTTTCCGCCAGGGTATGGTGCTGCTCGGCCTGCTGGCGGTCACGTTCTACTACTGGGTGGCGGCCGGTTGGGC
>CAZJMO010000019.1:0-1859 GCA_964547085.1 uncultured Fibrobacteraceae bacterium
GACCTGGCCAAGCGTTCGATCTCGATCTCCAACGACGCCAGCCTCACCTACGGCACCATGACGCTGTCGGCCCGCGACGTGATCCTGGACACCGACAGCCGCGAACTCTACGCCGACGGCGATCCGCTCCTCGAGGACGCCCAGACGATCGTCGGCGACCAGATGGGGTACGACTTCGCCAACAAGACCGGCGCGGTCAAGCGGGGCGTGACCGGGTTCGACGGCTACTACTACGTCGGCGACGCGATCAACCGCTACCCCGACGGCAGCCTCAAGATCTGTTCCGGCAAGATGACCTCGTGCGACCTGGACGAGCCGCACTACCACTTCTGGGCCCAGAAGATGAAGATGCGCATGGGCGACCGCGTCGTCGCCGCGCCCATCGTTTTGAAGGTCGGCCACGTGCCGATCTTCGCGCTGCCGTTCTACTTCAAGTCGCTCAAGGACGGCCGTCGGTCGGGCATCCTGTTCCCGAACTTCAACTTCGGCTGGTCCTCGCGTGAAGGGCGCTACATCCGCGACTTCGGCTACTACTGGGCGACCAACGAGTATACCGACTTCACCTTCGAGGTCGACTACAACGAACGGCGGGAACTGGCGTGGCGCGTGCGCAACCGCTACGTCAAGCGCTACGGCTACAGCGGATCCTTCGACTACAACCAGCTCAAGAAGCTCGACGAGGACGCCACCACGGGAGACGAGTGGCAGTTCAAGTGGGACCACAACCAGCCCAAGCTCTTCGACGACTACAAGTTCTCCGCCAACGTCGCGATGGCGAGCCAGGAGCTGTCGCGCAACAACCTGGCCCGCAACACCGGTCGCGACGTCATCAGCGGCCAGCTCAAGTCCAGCGCCTACATCAGCCGCAGCTTCGACTGGGGCGCCGGCAGCCTGAACGCCAGCCGCACCGAGTACACCAACGCCAGCGACGACGACCCCACGACCGACAAGCAGATCAGTTCGATGACGCTGCCCTCGTTCTCCCTGAGCTTCAAGCAATGGACGCTCGGCCGACAGCTCGGGCCGGGCGAGAAGGGCAGCTTCCTGGGCAACCTCGGCCGCAACACCAACTTCACTCAGCGGTACGCCGCCACGAACAGCGAGGCCACGAGCGAGGACACCAAAACGACCAACTACGCGGCGAACGGCGGTTGGGGCCTGACGGTGCGGCCGGACCGGATCGGTATCTTCAACGTCAATTTCGGCGCCAGCTCGTCGTGGGCCTGGACCCGCAAGGACGTCGCCGGTACGCGCTACGTCGCCGAGTCCGAGGAGGGTCTGGGAGACGACTACTACGACGACATCTCCGACGTGACCGAGACGTCGCGGCCGGCGCTGTCGTTCAACAGCGGGGTTTCGACCACGCTCTACGGCATCTTCCCGGTGCGCGTCGGCGCGCTGCAGGCGTTGCGGCACACGTTGAGCCTGAGCGCGGGGACGTCGTACCGGCCGCAGCTCGGCAGCAAGCAGGCCAGCAGCAACTCCTACAGCTTCTCGGTCGGCAACCGTTTCGATGCGAAGTATCTCGCCCGCGGCGAGCGCGACAGCACGGTCGCCGAGAAGAAGATCGACGGGTTGATCAACTGGAGCCTGAGCACGTCGTACAATCCGGACCGCGACCGCATGTGGGGCAACGTCAGCAGCGGGATCTCGTTCAAGCCGGGGCAGAGCCGCAACCTCAGCTTCAAGCTCAACCAGACCATCGATCCCTACGACATGCACGTGACCAACACGCAGTTCAGCTACGGATTCGGGTTCAACGGCCGCCTGGACACCGGGTTCCAGGGGCAGGAGCGCGAGGACGAGCGGAGCGACGCGATCACGCGCCGGGGCCCGACCGCGGCCGAGTCGCTGGGTAT
>CAZJMO010000019.1:1869-18451 GCA_964547085.1 uncultured Fibrobacteraceae bacterium
GGGCGCCGACACCATGGGCTACGACGGCGATTGGCCCGACGACTGGGAAACCGGCGACGAGGCCGATCGAGGCGACGGTTTCTACGGCGGCAACCTCGGGAATGTCGGCGCCGGCGGCGACAACACCGAACGGGACCAGACCGAAGGCGGGCGCTTCATCCCGTGGACGGTCGGCGGTTCGTTCTCGCTGAGCAAGGCGACGACCAGCGAGCAGGCGACCGCCCGCAGCAGCCTGAACCTCTCGGCGCAGCTCACGCGCGACTGGAGCTTCCGGTACACGTCGTCGATCGACTTCGCGGCCGGCGAAATGACGCGGCAGGAATACCGCCTCGGTCGCGACCTGCACTGCTGGCGTCTCGAGTTCGTGCACACCGCGTACGGGCTGGGAACGTCGAGCCCGACGCGCGAGTTCGGATTCCGGTTCTACCTCAAGGCGATCCCGGAAATGAAACTGACGCGCGGCAAGGATGATCTTCTCGGGGCGGCGTCGAGCGTGGGCTCGCTCTTCTGACCGCGCCGTGCGACGCGGTCGCACGAAAATCCCGTCCGGATACCGTTTGGCGGTGATTTTTCATTGACACGGGAAGGCGTCTACGGCCCAATGAGAGCAGGAAAGGAGGTGACTGGATGAACAAGAGTGAACTGATCGATGCCCTGATGAAGAAGACCGATCTGAACAAGCGGCAGGTGGGCGATGTCCTGAACGCCCTCTTCTCCACCAGCGACGACAAGAAGAAGGTGGGGGTCATCACCGCGGAGGTGGCCAAAGGTAACAAGGTCACGCTGACCGGATTCGGCTCGTTCGAGCGACGTGCGCGCAAGGCACGTCAGGGCCGCAACCCGCAGACCGGCGAGGCCCTGAAGATCGCGGCTGCCAAGTACCCCGCTTTCGTTGCGGGCAAGGCTTTCAAGGATCGGGTGCATACCAAGAAGAAGTAGGTCTCGGTGAGCCTGTTGACCGGGGCGGCCTCGCGGTCGCACTTGTTTTGTGATGATCCCGGTCGGATTCCTCTCGCCGGCGGGAACCGAGGCCGGGCGGTGGTGTATCATTTTCTCGGCAGGTCGCCGCAGCGGTCGGCTTGCCCATGACTCGGTCCCGCGATATACTTGGAAATTCGGCGCGTTACGCGGCCTGCTGTGAAAATGAGGGCCCGGCTCGCACTGGCGATGAGATGCAACGGAAAGGCAAGTGACGATGCTCGATACGCGTCGTTCGACAATGATCGGTCGGTTCGCCCTGGCCCTGCTCGTGATGCTGGGGCTGGGAATGACGACCGCTTCCCGACCCAGCTTGGCCCAGGGAGACGACGAGTCCTGGGCGCCGTTGACGGTGATCTACACCAGCGACATCAAGGGCAAGGTCGATCCCTGTGGCTGAAAATCCAAGCAGCGTGGCGGGTTGGCCCGGAGGGCCACCTTTTTCAACCAGATCTGGAACGAGGGCGTGACCTCGCTGGTGCTCGACGCCGGAGAGCTCTTCGGCAACCGCACCAAGAAGGACATGCTCGTGACGGAGTTCATGGCGGAGCAGACCGCCAGCTTCGGATACGACGCCATCGGTGTCGGTGAACGCGAGCTCAACTACGGGCTCGAGTTCCTGCAACGCATGGCGAAGGAATACGACCTGCCGTTCACCAGCGCCAACGTGCGCGATGCTGCGACCGGCGAGTTGATCATGCCGGAGTACCTCGTGGTCGAGCGCGACGGGATCCGTTTCGGGATCTTCAGCGTCACCGATCCGCGTCACAAGATCATCAGCATGGCGGCGCGG
This sequence comes from uncultured Fibrobacteraceae bacterium, assembly GCA_964547085.1. GTDB lineage: Bacteria > Krumholzibacteriota > Krumholzibacteriia > LZORAL124-64-63 > LZORAL124-64-63 > Glo-17. Next base: position 3,641 of record CAZJMO010000019.1, read on the forward strand.
GATCACGAGTACGAGGTCGGCGATCCGCTGGCCACGGTGCGCGAACTGGTGCCACGGTTGCGTGAGCGTTGCGATTCCGTCGTGATGCTCAGCCATCTGGGCGATCGTCCGACCGAGGCGCTGTTGCGCGAGGTCCAGGGAATCGATCTCACCGTGGTCGGCCATACGTTCAAGTCCTACAACCGCGAGCGTATCGTGAACGATGCGGTCATGCTGGCTGCGGTCCACGAGGGCCGGGTCATCGGTCGCGCCGACCTCTACGTGCGCCGGGACGACGGGAAGGTGATGTCGGTCCAGGTCGGCATCACGTCGCTGGACGACACCATCGACGACGACGCGACCATGCTCGCGGCGGTCGAGGATTTCAAGGCCGCGGCGGAGAAGCGTCGCCTGGACCAGCGCGCGGCGGTCCCGCGCGACCTGGGGTCGGCCGACGAGATGTATCTCGGCGGCAACAACTGCAAGGCGTGCCACACCGAGATCTACAAGCAGTGGCGCCAGTCCGACCATTCGCGTTCGTACACCGTCCTGCGCGCCAAGAGCATGCAGTTCGAGCCGGAGTGCCTCGCGTGCCACACCACGGGCTACCGGCATCACAACGGATTCGACGAGCAGAAGCGGACCAGCCTGAGCCAGGTGCAGTGCGAGGCTTGCCACGGCTACGGCACCGAGCATGCGCGCAACGGCGATATGCTGAAGACGGCCCGCGAATCGTGCGCGACCTGCCACGACAACGGCAGGCGCCCCTGTTACGACGAGAAGAAGGACGCGGATTTCGAGTATGCGACGTACTGGGAAAAGATCGAGCACTGATCACCCGGTGAGGGACGGTCGATACGGCGGCCGGCGGCGGCAGCCGCCGGCCGTTCTCATGCTGTTGCTGGTGCTGCTGGGGGCGAACGCCGCGTCGGGGCTCGATTTCTTCACGCTCTGGCAACGCCCCGAACTTCCGCTCGGCCTGGTTGCCGGTCAACGCGTCGACTACCGGCGCCAGGCCCTGGCCGACGGGCGCCGGACCGAGGACCTGGTGCGTGTGCAGTGCCTCGGTCAGGACAGCGCCGGGCGCTGGGTGCTGGAGGTCCTGCCGCTGGTGGAAACGGGGCCCGGCGTGTTCGAGATCGTGTCCGGAGAGGGGCTTCGCCTCGCACTGGACGCGCGCGTGGCCGAGCGCAACGCTGATCTCATGGACATGGTGATGGAGGTGCGCCTCTGGCGCGACGGCGAGGTCCAGGTGCTGGATCGGCGCGAGTGGCGCCGGGATCCACTGGTCACGGCGTCGTTCAGCGGCGAGTTCCGGCCCGACGTGGTCGATGAACGGGAGCCGACGATCCGGGTCATCGACGGTCGCGAGTTGAGTTGTCGGCAGCTTGTCTTCGCCGCCGCGGACACCCAGGTGGCCGAATTGCCGGTCGGCCGGATGGTGCAAACGGCCAGCCAGGAAGTCTCCGCAGCGGTCCACGCCGGGATTCCGATCCTGGGGTTGGCCTACGTCACCGAGAGGATCCGCGCAGAGTCGCGCCTGGATCCGCCCAGCGATCGCCTCGCCCCGCCGCCGCCGCAGATCAAGATCGAGATGCTCGAGTGCATCGGATTCGGCGACGACGCAATACCTGTCCTCGATCGCACCGCCACCCGGGATGATTGATGGACCGGGGTCGGCGTGCTATAATGATGTCATGCCGCACAACGAGTTGAACCAGCTCCGGGATCTGGCCCACCGATTGTTGCTCGAGGCCGACCAGCCCGTCGAAACCGCGCAGATCGCGCGCCACCTTTTCGGTCCCCAGCGTTTCGAGATGCCGGAGGCCCAGGTCGTCGTACGCTCGTTGCTGGAGACGGATCCGCGGTTCCTGCGCACGCACTGCCGGCGATGGGCCGCGCGGTGGGCGCCGCACCTGCAGGTGGACAGCCACGCGGTCCCGTACGCGGTCGTGGACCTCGAGACGACCGGCAGCGTCATCGGCGTCGACGAGATCATGGAGGTGGGGCTGGTCCGCTGCGAGAATGGCAAGATCAGCGACTGCTACACCACGCGCGTGCGCGCCAAGCGGGGGATCCCGCCGTGGATCAGCAAGCTGACGGGTCTGAGTGACGCCGACCTCGCCGATGCGCCGTTGCTCGAGGAGGTTGCGCCGCAGATCGTCGAACTGCTCGACGGTGCGGTCTTCGTCGCGCACGACATCCGCTTCGACATGCCGTTCCTGCGCTGGGAACTGGTCAAGCGCGACTTCGTCTTCCCGTGTCACACGGGGATCTGCACGTTGCAGCTGTCGCGGGCGCTCTGGCCGGATCTGCCGAGCCACAGCCTCTCCGAACTCGCCGTGAGCCTGGGCGTGTGCCACGACAATCCCCACCGAGCGGGGGACGATGCGCTGGCCGCGGCCGGTGTCCTGCTGCAGTCGCTCGATCTCGCCGGCGGCATGGGCCGGACCACACTCGGCGACATGATGGAACTGGAGACAGGGGCGGCGCCGGGGGGGCGCCGGACCGCCGAATCCTGACCATCCGGATACGAGAATCCGTGGACCCGCCTTGACGAGATCAAGACAATCGCGTAACATCCTTTCCAAGCGCAAATTGCGCAATCGACCCCAAGCGCTCAAGGAGGAGTGCCCGTGAAGGTCAAGGAAGACGATGTGCTGGTTCGTGATCCCAACTACGTGAAGTATGAACGTCTGCTGATGCAGGCCGAGGCTGAAGGCCGGATCGACGGCCAATACAGCTGCTTGGTCTGTGGGATGCGTTACCGGAACAAATGCGACGCAGAAGCCTGCTGTCGGTCCACGAACTGAGGCCGGGGGCTCGACCCCTGTTCGGGTGAAGCGTGAAGATCAACCAGTACTGTTCCGTCTGCAAGAAGCACCTGGACATGGACGTCATCCCGACCGACGACGGCGGGGACGACGGTGTCATCTGGTTGCGTTGCCCCGAGTGCCAGGGATTCCTGCCCAAATTCACCGGTGACGGACTGAAGCAGGAGTCCGCCGAGGACGCCGAATCTCCGACGACCACGGACGCGGTCCACGCGTTCGAGTCCGAGGCCGAAACGGAGGCGCCGGTCGACGGGTCGAATAAAGAGGACGACGACGACGGCGTCGCTGTCCGGAGGAAGACCAGGGCCAAGGGCAAGGCCGAACCGCCGGTTCCTGAAGAGCCCGTGGCCGAGTACGCGGAGATGCTGGCCGCCGCCGATCCCGAGACCGCCCGCCCGTATCGCTCCACTTCCGAGTATGTCGAGGGCGACCTGGTGCATCACCTGGCCTACGGAGATCTGGGGATCGTCGTGGCCAAGGAAAACCTGCCCGGAGGGCGCCGGGCGATCAAGGTCTTCTTCGAGGAAGCCGGTGTCGTGCATCTGATCGAGCAGGCCGCGGATGGTCGCTGATGTCGCTGCGTACTCCTAGCATCGTACGGCTGTTCCAACTGCTGGCGTTCTGCCTCCTGGCCGCGCCGGCCACGGCCCAGATCCACCATCTCGAAGATCTCCCCTGGCACGCCGCCGCCGATTCCAGCAATCGCCGCGGCGTCTTGGTGTCCTGGGACCAGTTCCGCGACTCCGATACCCATTGGCGGACCGACCGCTTCTCGGTGACGGCCCTGATGCCGACCGGCGAGCAGGGGGTCTTCTTCGTGCGCGCGGGATACCTGCGCTTCGACACCGCCGACGCGCGCGTGTTCGACCGATGGCCCCGGCTTCGCGCCGTGGACGACGACGGCGCGTCGGTTGCGGACGAGGACTGGCCCGGCGAGTCCATGGTCGGGGGCTTCGCCCAGCCGGCACTGGGGCTGATCGTCCCGTTTGGGGCGCCCGGACTGGGTGCGGGGAATCTCGGATTGCAGGTCGGGTTACCCATCGGCAGCGACGAACTCTATCCCCTGGCGTCCCGCAGTCTGCCGTTGATCGTGGACTGGCGCCGGCCGTGGTCGGGCGTTGCGTCGCTGTTCGGCGCCGTCCGTGTCGGCTACGAGCAGACGCTCGATTCCAGCGGCGACGAACTCGACGCCGAGGCGTTCCCCGACGGATTGCGTTACGGACTCGAACTGGGCACCGACCCGCAGCGCGACCGCGGCCTGGTCGTGGACTGGGCTGCTCGCGAACTTGCTTCGGGACACCACTCGCGCCGACTGCAGCTGTCCGGCTGGCTGCCCGCGGGAGCCGGTACCGTCGTGCGCCTGCACCTGGCCCGGGATCTGGGCGGCCGCGCCGACCGCTACGCGACCTGGACGATCGGGTTGTCGTGGAGCCTGGCCGGTCTGCCGCGGGATGACGAGCCGGCACCGGGCCCGTGACGCAATTTGCGATGTCCCGGACCGTTCTCCCGCCGCGAACCTGATCACCCCGTTATTCCCCGTTGTTCCTCGTGATGCGCGTGTGTCCGCGAGCGCTCCGCGTGGTCCCCGGTGCGGGGGCGACGTGGTGCGAGTGGCATGCAGCTTGATTGTACCTCCCTGCAGACACTCAGGACTTCGCGAATGGCAACGAGAGGCCGACATCCACATGACGCAGATCCTGATCGGCGGGGACAGGGACAAGGGACGGCAGGTGGCGCACTGGCTCGACACGTGGGGATTGAACTCCGCGTGGCTGGCCCCGGACGACCATCCTGCCGCCGTCACGAGCGAACGGGCCCGTGCGGTGATCTACACCTGTGGTCCGGACCTGCGTCCGCTTCAGGACGCGGTCGTCGGCGGCCTGGCCTCGGCGCCGCTGCTCCTGGTCGGTCCGGTGTCCGACACCGCCCTGGCGGCCGCCGCCTGGACGCGTATCCCCGATCCGGGGCCGAACGGCGTGGCGCTGGCCACCGCGTTGCGCCCGTGCCTGGAAATCTCCGAGGTGCTGGCCTCCGGCTGCACCGGTTTCCGCGATTTCCTGAACCACGAACTGAGGACACCCCTGACGGCCGCCGGCACCGCTTTGCAGACGCTGGCCATGCAACTGGAGCGGTCCGGCGGCCGATCACTTGAACTCGTCGACATCGCGATGCGCAACATCCGACGCCTCGAACAAACCGCGGACTGGGCGAGCGACTACTTCGCCGAGGGCGCCGACACCGGCGAACCGGGCCCCACGGCGTCGGTGACCCTGACGGATCTGGTCCAGGACCTCGACGACCTCGAGGCCGGTCTGCCGCTGACCTGGGCCACCGGGGCCGGCGCCTGGGACACGAGCGTGCTCATGGCCCGCGCCAGCTGGCGACGGATGCTGCGGCAGGTGACGCGCGCCCTGGCGCACATGGGCTCCGACCAGCCGGTCCACCTGGATATCGACGCCCTGGCTTCTGACGACGCGACGTCGCCGACGGGCCTGTTGCTCGTCTTCACCCTGAAGTGCGACGCGGACACCGGTCGTGTGCAGCGCACCGGTGCGCAGGACGACCCCGAACAGCTGCGCCGCCTGCTGTCGTTCACGGTCAGTCCGGAACTGGCGCGACGGCTGGCGTTGCGGTTCGACGTCGTACGGATGTCGGATCACCTGCGTTTGCGCGTCTTCGTGCCGGTGACCTGCCTCGAGGGGGATCTCCTCGCGGTGTGAGTCCTCTGGACGCCGTGCCGCGGCGATGATAATCTGCCCGTTGCAGGTCGGCCTGACGCCGGCCTGTCGCGTCAAGGAGACCGTCGTGGCTCGTCGGGACCTCGAATCCGCGTTTCTCGCCCATGACCTGAGCCAGTTGCTCTGGGCCATCCAGGGGCGTGCGCGTGCGCTCTGCACCCGCGTCGATGCTGCGTCCGCGGCCGACCTGGCGCGAATCGCCGAAGATGCCGCCGCGGCCGCCGACATGCTCGCCGACGCGGGCTCGTCCGGAGGCGCCGATCCGGTCGCCGTGGCCGCAGCCGCGTGGCGCCAGGCCGGGGACCGCACGCTCGATCGCGGCGCCGATGTCGGCGGGGTCGAGTTTTCGGGACCGGCGACCGCGCCGCCGGTGGCGATGCCTTCCCACACGCTGCGCCGGATCCTCGGCAATCTCTTCGCCAACGCGGTCGACGCGATGCCCGACGGCGGCCGGTTGAGCTGGGATGCCGCGCTGGCCGGCGACACGGTGACCATCACCGTTCGCGACGACGGACCCGGTATTGCGGACGCTCTGCGCCCACGTCTGTTCGACGTCGGGGCGACCGCCGGCAAGATCGACGGACACGGACTCGGCCTGGCCGGTGCACGAGCGCTGGCCCGCCGATGGGGCGGCGACCTGGTCGGCGTAAAATCCGCCCGGGGCGCGGTATTCGCCTTGACGGTGCCGCAAGCGACCGATCGGCCCGCCGGCGAGGTCGAGACCGACGGATCGGGGGCAGAGGCGGAGGCGCCGTTGCGGATCCTCGCGGTGGACGACGAGGCGCCGGTGCGGGAGATGCTGGCTGATCTCCTCGCCAGCGAGGGGCACCATCCGACCGTGGCCGCGGATCACGATTCCGCCCTGGCGAAATTCCGGACCGGTGACTACGATGCGGCCCTGATCGACCTGGGGCTGCCCGGACACGCGGGATCCGAACTCGCGGGTGCGTTGCGAGCGCTCGATCCGGCGCTGGCGATCATCGTGATCACCGGCTGGGGCCGCGAACAGGAACTCGACGCCCTCGACCCCGGACACGTCGACCTGACCGGCACCAAGCCTCTCGACCTGCCGCAACTGCGGCGACTGCTGACCCGCGCTGCGGTCCTCACCGCGCGCCGTCGCACCATGCTTTTTCCGGAGGAATGACCGTGCGCCTGGCTGCCACCGTCGCCCTGTTTTTCGCGCTGGTCCTGCCGGCGCACGCCGACCTCGCCGTCAGCCTCGCCGACAGCCTCGCGTTGCCGTCGGGTACGGTCACCGGGCTGACCTGGGCCGGCGCCGACACGCTGGCGCTCCTGGTCAGCCGGAGCGACAGCCTGGATACTGCGGTGTCCGAGCAGGTATTCCTCGTCGTCGGCGACACCGCCGGCACCGTGTACTGGCAGGAGGATTTCACTGGGGTGCTGGCGCGCGGCCTGGCGTGGGACGGCGAGTTCTTCTGGAGTTGCGGCGACGACGCCGAGGGCGGTTCGCTGCTCTATAAGATCAAGGCCGACACCGTCCGCGTGGAGGAGGTCTATCCCACGCGTGGTCACCGGCCCATGGCCCTCGCGTTCGACGGACGCTGGTTGTGGCTCACCGACCGCGACACCGGGAGCATCGATCGTATCGATCCGGAAACCGGCAAGTTGACGCGGTCGGTGGGGGCTCCGGGATTTTCTCCCGTTGGTCTGGCCTGGGATGGAAAAGCCATGTGGGTGACCGACGCCGGGACGGGTCGCCTGACCCGACTGCGCGGGTCCCGCCTGGATCAACGGGACGAGGTTGCGTCGGACGATTGGTTCCTCCGCGGCCGGGATGTCCTGCTGGGTCACGATGGGCGGAGTCTGTGGATTCTACCCGTCCGGGAGACATTTTTGCGCCGCTTGGTGCAGGACTGACGATTTCGCTTATTGAAAATCTTTGCTTTTTAGACGAACACCCACCAAATAAGTGCCTGACGCGCACGTTCCGGTTGTGAGCGGCGGAAAAGTTCCGTTCAATGCCTTGCGGGCTCAACCGTGCGTGAGTAGATAGGCAATAGCGGATTATCGTTATCAGGAATTAACGGAGTGGCACACTCCTTTATCCAGGAGAGGTGGATATGCCTGTCACCGGAAACAAGCCAGATCAGTCGGACGACCAGTTCGTCAAGGAAAAGGAAGCGGCCTTCCTCGACTTCATCCAGACCAAGGGACTGAAGACGACGCGCCAGCGGAGCACGATCGTTCAGGTCTTTTTCCGTCTGCGCGGGCACATCTCCGTCGAGGAGTTGCTGCGCGAGGTCAAGAAGGTCAACCCGCGGATCGGGTACGCCACGGTCTACCGGACGCTACACCTGCTGGTGGAGAGCCGGCTGGTCGAGGAACGCCGGTTCGGGGACGGCCTGGCCCGCTACGAGGGTCGCAACGAGGTCGAGCATCATGATCACATGATCTGTCTCGAGTGCGGGAAGATCCGTGAGTTCTCCAACCCGCGCCTGCTGGAACTGCAGGAGCAGTTGGCAAAGGAAAACGGGTTCAAGATCTTCCGGCATCGGCTGGAGCTCTATGGTGCTTGCGAGGACACCGCCGCGTGTCGCAAGCACAAGGAGATGAAGGGTCAGGCGTGACTCCCCTTCACGCCGTCATGACACGGGGCTTTCCCTGCCACGGGGGCCCCGTGACTTGACACCGGTGCGTACCGCGCCGACTATCTTCGCATGAAGAAAAAACCGTCTATCCCCGCGGCCGGCGATGCGTGGCTTCGCGTCGAGGTCGACACCGCGGCGTTGCGCGACAACGTCGCCGAGTTCCGTCGTCTGGTCCGCCGTCCGACGCGCCTGATGCCCGTGGTCAAGGCCGACGGTTACGGTCACGGCGTCGAGTTGGCTGCCCGTGCGTTCCTGGCCGGAGGCGCGGATTGGCTCGGCGTGCATTCGGTTGCCGAGGCCGTCCGCCTGCGCGAGGCGGGGATCGAGGTTCCTGTCCTGGTGCTCGGGCCCGTCACGTCTGCCGAGGCGGCGCTCGCCGCGGATCTGGATTGCGACCTCACCGTCGGTTCGCTGGCGGGGCTCGCGGCGGTGACCGCGGTCGGGCGTGGACGGATCCACCTGAAGGTGGAGACGGGAGTGAACCGGCAGGGCGTGGTGGAGGAGGAACTGGACGAGGTTCGCGCGTATCTGGCGGCGGCCCCGGAGGTCCGGCTGGTCGGCATGTCGAGTCATTTCGCCGACATCGAGGATACCACCGACCACACGTTCGCCAACCGGCAACGCGAGCGCTTCGACGCCTGGAGCGCCGCTCTCGCGGCTGCCGGACATCGCGACCTGATCCGTCACATGACGTGCAGCGCGGCGACCCTGCTCTGGCCCGACGCCCATCGTGATATGGTGCGTGTCGGCATCTCGGCCTACGGACTCTGGCCCAGCCGGGAGACGCTGGTCGCCGCCCGCGCGGCGGGCCGGGCGGATCTCGTGCTGCGGCCGGCGATGACCTGGACGGTGCGGATCGCCCAGGTGCGCCACGTCCCGGACGGCCAGACCGTCGGCTACGGACGGACATGGCTGGCTCCCGGCGACAGCCGGATCGCGGTGTTGCCGGTGGGATACTCGGACGGCTACCTGCGCGCCCTGTCCGGCCGGGCGCACGTCTTGATCAACGGCCACCGCGCACCGGTCGTCGGTCGCATCTGCATGAACCTGTGCATGGTCGACGTCTCCCGCATTCCCGAGGCCGGCGCCGGCGACACGGCGGTGCTGCTGGGACGGCAGGGCGACGACGTGATCACGGCCGAACAGATGGCCGACTGGCTCGGCACGATCAACTACGAGGTACTCACCCTGCCGGGACCGACCTGGCAACGCGTGGAGAAGGAATATGTTTGAACGCATCTTGAATTGGTTCGATGACGACGGCGTCCCGACCGCCTCGGCGACGGGATCCGGATCGGTGGAACGCGCGGTGGCCGTCTTGCTGGTGGCCGCCGCCCGCGCCGACGGCGAGTTCGCCGGCGACGAGGCCCGCGCGGTCGCGCAACTGGTGGGAGAGCGGTTCCAGCTGACGCCGGAGGAGATCGCGGACCTGGTGGCGGCTGCGGCAAGCGAGAACCGGCGCGACCTGTACCCCGTGGCGCGGCTGCTCAACGAGACCCTGACGCGCGATCAGCGCGAGGACGTGATCGGCCTCATGTGGCGCGTGGTCTACAGCGACGGTCGGCTGGAAGCGCACGAAGACGCCCTCATGCACCGGGTCGCCAAGCTGCTCGAGATTCCGCACCGCGAGCTCATCGCGCGGAAGTTGCACGTTCGACGCGAACCGGGCGACGGGCAATAGTCGAGAAATCGTGACCTTTTCGGCGGCGGATCCGGTCGCACCGCCCGGCGCGCCACGCCGACGATCGTTCGTGTTCGATTGATCGGTCGGAACGCGTGTGTATCGGTTTAACTACTTGAATTCCAGGGAGTTGGATTCACGAAGTTCGCATCCTGCGACCGTGGGACGCGCCGCGGCGCATCCGTGCGGATTGAGGGCCGGGCGCTGAGCGTGATATCATCTCGGAGTTCCGGCGACCAAACATCCCCGAAGCTTTTCCCCGGAGGCCCCGATGAACGCGAGGCTCACGCGCACGATTCCGGCTGCCCTGGCCTTGCTCTGCTTCGCGGTGACTGCGCCGGCTGCCTGGATCGGTCTGGACGGCGCGGTCAAGACGGCGCCCCGCGTCACGACGACAGAGGATGGACGCGGACGCGTCGTGGTAGGGATCGCGGTGACCGGAGTCGCGAACGGCATGGTGGCGATCGACGGCTGGCACTACACCAAGGTCGCGCTGCCTGGCCATGTGCAACTGCTCGACCGCGGCGCGCCGCAACTTCCGTATATCACCACCAGCCTGATCATTCCCGGTCGCGGAACACCATCGGTGCGCGTGCTGAAGTCCGACTATCGCGAGATCGCGACCGACGCCGTGGTGCCCTCCAAGGGGCCCATCACGCGCGATGTCGATCCGGCCACCGTGCCGTACGTGTTCGGCCCGGCGTATGCCGGAGGCGTGTTCCCGGCCCGGATCGCCGAGCTGTCGGAGCCGTACGTCGTGCGCGACCACCGCGGCGTGAACGTGCGTCTGTTTCCGGTGCAGTGGGACGTCGAGCGCGGCGTGCTGCGGGTGTTGAAGAGCGTGACCTACGAGGTCGTGACCGAGGGGACCGGCGGCGTCAACGCGAAGGCGACGGCCCCGGATCCGGCCGGCCCCGTCTTCGACGCGCTCTACGCGCAGAAATTCGCCAATTACGACCGTGCCGCGAAGTACGCCGTGAATGCGTCGGACGGTCCCATGCTCATCGTCTGTTCCGACGCGTTCGTCTCCGCCATGGAGCCGTTCGTGGCGTGGAAGACGCAGCGTGGACTCGATGTCGAACTGATCACCACGAGCAGCGTGGGCGGGAGCACGAGCGGCGTCCAGGACGCCATCACCCAGCGTTACGGCAGCCCCGAGGGTCTGGCGTTCGTGGTGCTCGTGGGGGACGGCGCCCAGGTGCCGCATTACAGCGGAGCCTACGAGGGCGCCGACGATGACACGCGCTACGTGCGCCTGGACGGTACGGACGTCTATCCCGACGCGCTGATCAGCCGGATCTCGGCGCAGACGGCCACCGACGTTTCGACGCAGGTCGCGAAGTTCATCGGCTACGAACGCGACGTCGCCGGCGCGGCCGACTGGACACACAAGGCCGTCGGGGTCGCCAGCAGCGAGGGCTCGCCGCCGGATTACGAACGTGCGGATCTTCTGCGCGACGACCTGCTGGCGTTCGACTTCACCGACGTCGACCGGGTCTACGAGGACCAGGGAGGCAGCACGGCGGGGATCGCCGAGGCCGTGGGCGACGGACGTTCGCTCGTGAACTACATCGGGCACGGTTCCGGAACCGGCTGGGGCAGCGTGCCGTTCGACAACGCCGACGTGAACGGGTTGACCAATACGGCGTGGCCCTGGATCATCGACGTGGCCTGTCTCAACGGCGGGATCTCGGCGATCAGCGAGAGTTTTGCCGAGGCGTGGCTGCGGGCCGGCACGCCCGAGGCGCCGTTCGGCGCGGTCGGGATGTACGCGGCGTCGACCAGCACGGCCTGGGTGCCGCCCTGCGTCATGCAGGCCGAGATGGTCGACTTGCTCTGCGCCGAGACCGGCAACATCCTGGGCGTTCTCGCGCACGCCGGCATCATGGCGATGCTCGACGAGTACGGTACCACCGGCGTCGGCCTGCAAGGCGTCGAGCAGTACAACCTGTTCGGCGACTGCTCGCTGCAGGTCCGCACCGACAGTCCGGACGTCATGACCGTGGCGCACCAGCCGACGGTTGCCCGATTCGCGCCGATGTTCGCGGTCGACGCCGGGGTCCCGGACGTCGTCTGCACGCTCAGCGGCGACGGCGTCGTCCACGGCACCGGCGTCACCGGCGTCGACGGTCGCGTCGAGATCGCCATGACGCACGACCTCGACACGCTCGGGTCCGTCACCCTGACCGCCTTCGGATTCAACCGGGAAACCTACCAGGCGGACGTCGTGGTGGTGCTGCCGGCGAATGTCTCGATCGTCCCGGCGAGCGTCCCTATGGGCGTGGCGACCGACGTCACCGTGACGGTGACCGAGCCGGACACCGGTGACGCCATGGACGACGTGATGATCGAGATCGCCGGCTTCGGATTCGACGCAGGGCCGGTGCAGACCGACGCCGCGGGCGAGGTCGTGATCAGCGTGACCGGCGCGTACGGCGAGGATCTGGCGGTACGCTGCCGGGAGATCGATGCGGCCCACGACCTGTTCGCCGGGACGCTTCCGGTCACCGGCGCAGCGGCCCTGGACGCTCCCGCGGTCTCGGCCGACGCGCCGGGCGTCGGGCTCGACGGTTCGCTGGCGCTGGACTTCGAGGGCGAGGTCGTCGCCTCGATGAACGATCCGGACTTCACGCTGCACCTGCAGGGCGGCGGGTTGGCGGTGGAGCAGGACGTGGTCGGCAGCACCGTGACCGTGCTCGTCACGCCGTCCGAACCGTCCGACGTGACGGCCACCCTGACCAGGCCCGGCTATCAGATCTTCCAGCAGGAGATCGCCGTGGTGGAGGCCCGCGGAACGCTCGTGGGCACCGTGGTGGACGCCGACGTCGGGAACGCGCCGATCGCCGGCGCGCGGGTCTACGGCTTCGTGCAGGGCGACGACCCTGCCGGCACACCGGTCTTCGACGTCACGACCGACATCGACGGCGCGTACGCCGTCGACGGGGATCTGGCCGCCGGATTCTACGACATCCAGGTCACCGCTTTCGGATACCTGCCGGGTACGGAGACGTACTTCCTGCTCCACGGCGCCAACGTTCACCAGATCGCCGTCGGGCCGGCGCCGGCCGGCGTGCTCGGCGGTACGGTGACCGCGGTCGAGGACGGCGCACCGCTCGACGCGACCGTGTCTGTCTACCGGACCGACAACGACGCGCTGTTCGACGAGGCCGTCACCGATCCGGCAACCGGCGCGTACACGACCGGTGCGCTGCCGTACTTCGACTACCGCGTCGTCGTGCGCGGCGCCCGCCGTGTTCCCATGAGTTCGGTCGTGACGATCGCGGCGGATTCGGTTGCGCAGCACTTCGTCCTGGAGGCCACGCAGGGTGATCTGCTTCTGCTGGACGACAACGATGCGACCGCGCGCGTGCTCGAGGACAAGCTGGGCAAGAACGGTGTCGTGCTCGCGTCCGGCTACCTCGCCGAGACCGAACGCGCCGTCGCCGATCTGGCCGCCGACCTGACGGCTCTCGGCTACACGGTCACGACCGAGGCGGCCGACACGTCCGACCCGGCGACCTGGAATCTCCACGATCTCGTCATCGTTTCCTGCGGGTCCAACACCGGCCCGCTCGGCGATGACGAACTGCGGAACGCGCTCGCCGGGTACAGCGCGGGGGGCGGGAAGCTGCTGGTCGAGGGCGGCGAGATCGCCTACGACCTGCGCACGAACGACCTGCCGTTCCTGACCGGCGTCCTGCACGTGGCCGAGTGGACCGGCGACAACGGCGGCAACGTCACGGTGGCCGACGCGACCCACCACGTCATGAGCGTCCCCAACCTGATCGCCGGCCCGCTGACGCTGTCGTACGGCGGCTACGGCGACGCCGACTTCGTGGCCGTGGCGAACGACGGCCAGCTCGTCGGCAGCTGGGACGCGCATGGCGCGAGCGGAAGCGTGGTCTGCTACGACAGCAACCCGGCTCCCGAGGGCGGCCAGACCGTGTTCCTCACGTTCAACTACGGGGCGCTGGGCGCGGGGCGGTCCGATCTGCTGCAAAACGCGGTCAACTGGCTGCTCACACCCGAGTCGGGCGACGCGACGGTGTCGGGCGCGGCGCACCTGTACGGAGACGGCGACCATGCGGGCATCACGGTGACCGCGATTCCCGGCGGCGGCTCGGTGACCACCGGCGCCGAGGGCGGCTTCGTTCTGGACGGCCTGTTCGCGGGCACCTACACGGTCGTCGCGAGCAAGGACGACTGGGCAAGCGATGCCGTCGAGGTCGTCGTGGCTGCCGGCGAGACGCTGTCGGGGTTGACGTTGACGCTGACGCCGATCGTCGTGTCGACCGACTGCGACGAACCCGCGGCGGCCATCGAAGACGACCAGACCGTCACCGCGACGATGGACCTGGCGTACGACTCCACGGTCACCGACATCGCCGTCTATGTCGACATCACGCACACCTACATCGGCGACCTCACCGTCAAGCTGGTGGCGCCGGGCGGCGCGGAGGTCGTGCTCCACAACAGGACCGGAAGCAACGCAGACGACATCGTCGGCTGGTATCCCGAGAACCTGTCGCCGGCCGGGTCGTTGGCCGGGCTGGTCGGCGAGTCGATTGCCGGAACGTGGTCCCTGTCGGTGACCGACAACGGCGGCGGCGACCAGGGCGTTGTCAACGAGTGGTGTCTGCGGCTGAGCTACGGCACCAGCGTTCCGACGCCGGTCGAGGTCGACCTGCCGACCGTGCCGGCGCTGGACGGCAACTACCCGAACCCGTTCAATCCGCTGACCGTCATCAGGTTCTCGGTTCCGTCGCGCCGGCACGTGGAACTCGCGGTCTACGACGTGCGCGGCCGGAAGGTCCGGACGCTGGTGCAGGGCGTCCTGCCGGCCGGCGCCCATCAGGTTGCCTGGCAAGGGCGGGACGATGTCGGACGCCAGGTTTCCAGCGGTCTGTACTTCTGCCGTCTGACGGCTGGTGCGGAGAGTCTGGTGCACAAGATGCTGCTCATGAAAT